>DPKT01000012.1 GCA_003542385.1 Desulfomicrobium sp. | reverse complement strand
TGGCAGCCGATGTCGGCCACGGTGATGGTCCCTTCGGGCAGGGCCTTCTTTATGGCGTGAAATGCGCTGCGATGGCCGCAGCCCGGACACATCTGGGCCGGGCGTGCGGGGACTGGGGCCAGCGGCTCTGCCGCCGCCTCTCGGGCCTGGAACATGTCGGGCCAGGTGCGGTGCAGGATGTCCCGGACCTTGTCCGCCGTGTATTCGCCGACCCAATCCTCGTCGTCGGCCTTGCCGATGACCCGGGCGGCCAGGCCCCGGTCGTAGGCCAGGGCCTTGATGTCCTTCTCCAGGGTGTCGTCCAGCTCCTCCAGGACCTTGACTTCCTTGTGCGCGGCCAGGAACTCGGCCACGGCGCGGGAAGGCATGGGGTACGGCATGGCCAGCTTGAGCACGTCGGGCCGGCTCTGCAGCCCCTCCAGGGCGTCGGCCACGGACAGGGCGACCATGCCCGAAAGGATGATGCCGCGCGGGTTTCCGTCGCCCGTGACCGTGTGCAGGCCGCGCTCGTCCACCCAGCGCTCGGCCTTGCGGAGGTTCTCCAGGGCCGTGCGCTTCTTGGGGAAGACGGCGGCCGTGAGGGGGATGTACGGGCCGTTGGCCGCGTCGAAGCGCGGGTTGTTTGCGAAGGCTTGCGGCTCCCAGCCGGCGAAGGCGACCTTCTCCTTGACGTGGCAGACGTGGGTCGTCAGGCGCAGGATGACCGGGCGGCACAGGGTACGGGCCAGAGCCGCGGCCTCCTTATAGTAGGCGTAGACCTCGGCCGGGTTGGCCGGCTCCAGCAGCGGCGTGTAGCTCATGGCCGCGTAGTGGCGGTTGTCCTGCTCGTTCTGGGAGGAGTTGGCGCCTGGGTCGTCGCCGAGCACGACGACCATGCCGCCGATGAGGTTCAGCAGCGACAACTGCACAAATGCGTCCGCCGCCACGTTCAGTCCTACGCTCTTGAAGAAGACCGTCGACAGGTACCCGTTCAGGGCCGCGCCCAGGGCGACCTCCGTGGCCACCTTCTCGTTGGTCGAGAACTCGAAATAAAACGGCCGCTTCTCCGGCGTGATGGATTGGATCGCCGTGGCGATCTCCGGCGTCGGCGAACCGGGGTAGGACGTGACCACGCGCGTCCCGGCCTCGACCATGGCCCGCACCAGGGCCGTGTTGCCCATGACGATCTCCGAAAAAGGCGTCCGGGTCAGGAGCATTTCACCCATGTACTTCATGTGCTTCCTCGCTGTAGGGAGGTTTCGGACCCCCGAAAACGGAAATCCTGACATTCATACCGCCTACCCCACACGGAAGCGGGAGGCAATGACCATGCGGAGGAAACCATGTCCGACCTGACCTTCACGAAGATCGAGCAGAGCATCAAGGACCGCAAGCGCCTGCACCTGACGTTCCTCAAGAACGTCAAGACCTACGCCCCGTTCCTGGAACTGGAGGAAAAGGCCTTCGTCGACGGCGCCCTGAACCGGAAAACCAAGGAACTGATGGCCCTGTCCATCTCCATCGTCACCAAGTGCGAACCCTGCATGGAATGGCACCTGGACCAGGCCATGCAGCACGGCGCCACGGACCAGGAGATCTACGAGACCATCGACGTGGCCATCGAAATGGGCGGCGGCCAGGCCGGGGCCTACGCGCGGTTCGTGCTGAAGGCCATGGAGTATTTCAAGGGGAAGCGGGAGGAATGACTGGCCAGACCGTCGGAATCCTGAAACCAAGATTTCTGCACCGGAAAGGGGGCAACTGCCGGCTTTTTTCAGCCTCGCTGAAACCTGACGTATAATAATTCAATTATCTTAATTTATTCAATTTATATCATAACCTCTGCTTTCAAACTGGCAATTGGACGAACATAAACTGACAATTGGACGATATAAAATTTGCAATTGGACGGACGACAATCTACATATGGACGCCATGGAATCGACAGACCTCTATCCGCGCTTCATCCGCCCCCGCCTGCTGGAGGCACTCGCCGATGCTCCGGTCGTGCTGATCCATGGCCCCCGTCAGTGCGGCAAGACGACGCTGGCCCGACAGGCGGGCGAGGATGCAAGCTTTGCCTATCTGAGCTTTGACGACGACGTGCAACGCGCCGCCGCGCAGAGCGATCCTGTGGGCTATGTCGCCGATCTTCCGAAGCGGGTGATCCTGGACGAAATACAGCGCGTGCCGGAACTGTTCACGGCGCTGAAGGCGGCCGTGGACGCCCGGCGGGAGGCCGGCCGTTTCATCCTGACCGGCTCGGCCAACGTTCTCCTGATTCCCCGTCTGGCGGATTCGCTGGCCGGAAGGATGGAGATACTCAGACTCCACCCGCTGGCCCAGGCGGAACTCTCCGGAAAAAACCCGGAATTCCTGACCGCGTTGCTGCAAGGACGATTCAAGGCAGGCATCAGAGGCCGGCGTCTGGGCCGGGATCTGGCCGAACGTGTGGCCGCCGGAGGCTATCCGCCCGCCTTGAAGCGCGCTACGGCCAAGCGCAGAGCCGTCTGGTACCGCGATTACGCCGAAACCCTGGTCCAGCGGGACATCCGCGATCTGGCCCGCATCAGCCAAATGGACGCCCTGCCTCGCCTGCTGACACTGGCGGCCGGACAGACTGCCCGCCTGCTGAACGTGTCGGACCTGGCCGCGCCCTTCCAGGTCAGCCGAAGCACGATCCGCGAGTACGTGACCTTGCTGTCGCGGATATTCCTCCTGGAAGAACTGCCTCCCTGGCACAGCAACCGTCTCAGCCGGCTCATCAAGACCCCGAAGCTGCACCTCGGAGACACGGGCCTGGCCTGCGCCCTGCTCGGCCTGGACGCCGATGCCCTCTGGAACGACCGCGCTGTGTTTGGCCAGATCCTGGAAACCTTCATCTATCAGGAACTGAGGCGCCAGGCCAGCTGGCTGGATGACGCAGTCTCGTTCAGCCATTTCCGGGACAAGGATAAGTCGGAAGTGGATATCGTGCTGGAATGCGGGGGGCGGATCGCGGGGGTCGAGGTAAAGGCGTCATCGACGGTGACCGGCGACGATTTCAAAGGCCTGCGCAAACTTCAGCAGGCCGTGGAAAACCGTTTTGCAGCCGGCATCGTGATGTACGACGGCGAGGCGGTCGTGCCCTTCGGGAATCAACTGTGTGCCGTACCAATCTGTAGCCTGTGGGCTTCAACACGGCCATCGCAGCAATAAATTGGCGGACCACCCAAAAATGACTCACGATAATTGCCTGATATAAAAAATAAAAACAGCACACTACCATTCCACTCAACGGATTGAGTAAAAATACTCACTCATTGAGCAAAATTATTTCAACGAGCGTATTCTTCTATTTTATAGGTGGTTACGCCACGAACCGGCCATGAAAAAACGGGAGCCCGGATGATCCGGACTCCCGTTTTTTGTACAATTTTCCAGAGGCTTTCAGGACAACCGGCCCTTGAAATCCTCGTAACCGAAGCTCCGCACCACGCGCATGGAACCGTCCTCTGGTTCGAAGACCGCGATGCTTGGCAGCTGGATGCCGTTGAAGGTGTTGGTCTTGACCATGGAGTAGTGGGCCATGTCCGTGAAGACCAGGCGGTCGCCGGGGACCAGCGGCCGGTCGAAGGAGTACTCGCCGGCCACGTCGCCGGCCAGGCAGGACAGGCCGCCCAGGCGGCAGGTCCAGGGCTTTTCTCCGGGCAGGCCGGAGCCGACGATGTGCGGACGGTACGGCATTTCCAGCACGTCGGGCATGTGCGCCGGGACGGACGCGTCCATGATGACGATGGGCATGTCTGCCTCGGTCACGTCGAGGACGGTCGAGACCAGGTAGCCCGTGTTCAGGGCCACGGCCTCGCCGGGTTCCAGGTAGACCTGAACGCCGTGGCGCTGCTTGAAGTCGTTTATCAGCCGGCACAGGAGGTCCGTGTCGTAGTCGGGGCGGGTGATGTGGTGGCCGCCGCCGAAATTGACGTACCGCATGCGCGGGAAGAACTCCCCGAAGCCCTTTTCGGCGGCCTCGATGGTCCGCTCCAGGCAGTCGGCGTTCTGTTCGCACAGGTTGTGCCAGTGCAGGCCCGTGACCCCTTCGAGCAGGTCGGGCCGGAAGTCCCTGCGCCGGATGCCCAGGCGCGAGCCCGGCGAACACGGGTCGTAGATGGGCACCGCGCCCTCGGAATGCTCGGGGTTGATGCGCACGCCCAGTTCGATCTCCCGGCCGAGCCGCTTGGCCTCCTCGGCGATCAGGCCCCGGAAGGCCTCCAGCTGGCGGAAGGAGTTGAAGACGATGTGGTCGGCCGTGGTGCACAGATCGAAGATGTCGGCCTGGGAGTAGCCGGCCGCGAAGGCGTGCACCTCGCGGCCGAACTCCTCGCGGCCGAGCCTGGCCTCATGCGGAGAACTGGCGCAGACCCCGTCGAGCACCTGCCGCAGGACCGGGAAGACGCTCCACATGGCGAAGCCCTTGAGCGCCAGCAGGATCTTGCAGCCCGTGCGTTCCTTGACCCCGGCCAGGACGTCCAGATTGCGCCGGATGAGCCCCAGGTCGACCACGAAGGACGGCGTGGCGACCTGGCGCGTGTCGAAGCGGTACGCGGTACGGCCGTCCATCACAGGTCGACCACCACCCAGGGCAGGCCGTGGATGTTGAGCTTCTCCATGAACGGATCCGGGTCGAGCTGCTCCATGTTGAAGACGCCCGCGCCGCGCCACTTTCCGGTCAGCATCATCATGGCCCCGATCATGGCCGGCACGCCCGTGGTGTAGGAGATGGCCTGGGAGCCGACCTCGCGGTAGGCCTCCTCGTGGCTGCAGATGTTGTAGATGTAGACCTTTCTCTCCTTGCCGTCCTTGACGCCCTTCATGACGCAGCCGATGCAGGTCCGCCCCTTGGTCAGGGGCCCCAGGGAGCCCGGCTCGGGCAGCACGGCCTTCAGGAACTGCAGGGGCACGATCTTCTGGCCCTGGTAGTCCACGGGCTCGATGGAGGTCATGCCGATGTTTTCCAGCACCTTCAGGTGGTTGAGGTAGTTCTGGGAGAAGGTCATCCAGAAGCGGGCGCGCTTCAGGCCCCGGATGTTCTGCACCAGGGATTCCAGCTCCTCGTGGTACATGAGGTAACAGTCCTTGGGGCCGATGCCCTCGGGGAAGTCGTAGCTCATGCGCCAGGACAGGGGGTCGGTCTCGACCCACTCGCCCCGCTCCCAGTAGCGGCCGCGCTGGGTGATCTCGCGGATGTTGATCTCGGGGTTGAAATTGGTGGCGAAGGGCTGGCCGTGGTCGCCCGCGTTGCAGTCGATGATGTCGAGCTCGTGGATCTCGTCGAAGAGGTGCTTCTGGGCGTAGGCGCAGTAGACGTTGGTCACGCCGGGGTCGAAGCCCGAGCCCAG
>DPKT01000131.1 GCA_003542385.1 Desulfomicrobium sp. | reverse complement strand
GGCGAGTCCGGCACGGGCAAGGAGCTGTTCGCCCGCGGCATCCACGCCGAAAGCGGTCGCTCCGACGGACCCTTCGTGGCCGTGAACTGCGGGGCCATCGCCCCGGAACTGATCCAGAGCGAGCTCTTCGGCTACACCGGCGGCTCCTTCACCGGCGCGGACCGCAAGGGCCGTCCCGGCAAGTTCGAACTGGCCGACACGGGCACCCTGTTTCTGGACGAGATCGGCGAGATGCCGCTGGCCATGCAGGTCAATCTGTTGCGCGTGCTGGAGGACCGGAAGGTCATGCGGGTCGGCGGCGGGCGCGCCATCCCCGTGGACGTGAAGATCATCGCCGCCACCAACAAGGACCTGGAGCAGGAGGCGGCCCAGGGCCGCTTCAGGCCGGACCTCCTCTATCGCCTGAACGTGGTCCGCATCCACATCCCGCCCCTGCGCGAGCGAGGGAGCGACATCGAGACCCTGGCCCGGGCGCACGCCGAGCGGCTGGCCCGCGAATTCGGCCTGCCCTTCCAGGGCATCGAGGAAGCCGCCCTGGCCCGGCTTCGCGCCCACCACTGGCCCGGCAACGTGCGCGAACTGATCAACGCCATTGAACATGCCTTGAACGCCATGGAGGGGCCCCTCCTCCGGGTCGGAGACCTCGCGCAGCATCTCCGCACGTCGGCCGCTGCGCCCAGAACCTCGGGGAAGCTCCGCTCCGGCTCACTGCGGTACCAGGAAGCCGACATCATCCGCGAAGTCCTGGAACGACATGCGGGCAACATGTCGCGAACGGCGAAGGAGCTGGGCATCGGCCGCAACACGCTCTACGCCAAGATGCGCCGGCTGGGGATCACCGAAGGAAGCTGATCTCCTGCCGCCCGTGCGCCGCATCCCTGACGGACGCAACCGGAGAACGGAAAACGATCTTCCCGGCCGTGCCCGCCGGCCGTCCGGGTCCGATATTCAGGGGTTCCGCGAGAAGGTGTCGCTCCGGGACAGATCCCCGGCCAGATACCCCTGTCTGAACCAGTGCATGCGCTGCTCCGACGTGCCGTGGGTGAAGCTGTCCGGCATGATGTACCCCTGCGCCTTCTTCTGGATGGTGTCGTCGCCCACGGCGCTGGCCGCGTTCATGGCCTCCTCGACATCCCCTTCGTCCAGCAGGTTCTTGTTCTGGACGTGGCGGGCGAAGACGCCGGCCATGTAATCGGCCTGGAGTTCCAGCCGGACGGAATACGCGTTGAACTCCTCCTGGCTGACCCGCGAGCGCAGTTCGTGGACCTTGCCCAGGACCCCCAGCAGGTTCTGCACGTGGTGCCCGACCTCGTGGGCGATGACGTAGGCCAGGGCGAAATCGCCCGGTGCGCCGAACTTGTGGTGCAGCTCGTTGGAGAAGGCCAGGTCGAGGTATATCCGTTGATCGGCCGGACAATAGAAAGGGCCGGAACCCGACGACGCGAACCCGCACCCCGATTGGACTTGGCCGGAATAGATGGTCAGGGTCGGCTCCTCGTAACGCCGCCCGGAGCGGGAGAAGATGTCGTGCCAGACGTTCTCCGTCTCCTTGAGCACCACGGCGGAGAACTGCCGCACGTCGCGCTCCTCGGCGCTTTCCCGGTATTCGCCGCCGGACTGCTCGTAGGTGGAGGGCTGCTCCTGCACCAGCATGAGCAGGTCCAGGGGGTTCCCGCCCAGGAGCATGTAGACGATGGCCACGATGATCCCCAGGCCGCCCATTCCGGCCAGCCCGCCGGCCCTGACGCTGCGCCCCCGGCGGTCATCGATGTTCGAGCTCTCCTGCCGTCCGCGCCATTTCATGCCCGTCCTCCTTGTTGCGTCTCACCCGCGCCCGGACGCCGGTCCGCCGGGAGGAACCTACGTATCAGGTTTTCCCGCGGACCGGCAACATGCACCGGGGCGCAAACGCACCGTCAGGTCAGCAGCACGCTGCGGATCAGCACGGACACGTAGCCGACGTAGCAGACCAAAAGGAACGTGCCCTCGAAACGGTTGATACGCCCCTGGCCCGGGCCGCGAAAACCGTAGCCCATGACGAAGAGGGAAAAGGTCAGGCCGGCCATGACCAGGATGTCGCGGGAGAAAACCTCCGGACCAACGCGCATGGGGGAGATGGACCCGGCGATGCCGACCACGGCCAGGGTGTTGAAAAGGTTCGAGCCGAGGATGTTGCCCAGGGCGATGTCGTCCTCGCCCTTGCGCGCGGCGATGATGGACGAGGCCAGCTCGGGCAGTGAGGTGCCCACGGCGACGATGGTCAGGCCGATGATCATGTCGCTGACCCCGAAACCGCGGGCCAGTTCCACCGCACCCCAGACCAGGATGCGCGAGCTGGCCACGAGCAGCGCAAGGCCGACCGCCAGCCAGGTCAGGGCGCGGCGCAGGGGCATGGGGCACCCCATCTCCTGCTCCATCTCCAGTCCCAGGGCATCGGTCTTCCGGCGCAGGCCCTGCCATATGGTCCAGGCCATTAGCCCGCCGAAGACGGCCAGGAGCATCGCGGCATCGCCACGCGAGACCTCGCCGTCCATGATCTGCCACGCGGCGAAGGCGGTCACGGCCGTAAGGATCGGCAGTTCCGTGCGCAGCACGCGCGAATGCACCATGACGGGCCGGATGACGGCGGTCAGGCCGAGGATGAGGGCGATATTGGTGATGTTCGAGCCGAAGGCGTTGCCCAGGGCGATGCCCGGATTTCCCTGGCTTGCCGCCAGAGCGGAGACGACCATCTCCGGCGCGGACGTGCCGAAGCCGACGATGACCATGCCGATGAGCAGCGACGGCATGCCGAGGCGGCAGGCCGCGGACGCGGCCCCGTCCACGAAGCGGTCGGCGCTCCAGACCAGGAGGGCGAGCCCGAACACGACGGCGAGAATCGGTGTGATCATGCGCGGTCCCTCCCTGGGTACGCGAAGCCCCCGCTCAAGATGTACGGCAACCCGGCGGAATGGACGCCGGGATCCGGGACGAAGCCGTCGTTCACGGATGACGTAGACGGCAGAAAACGGTTGTTTTTCATGAGACCTCCGGGTCTTGGCCGAAGGTCCGCAAAAAAAGACCTCCAGCACGGTTCGGTGCTGAAGGTCTTGCTCATCGGTGTGTCCCGACGGCAAGGCCAAGCGCGGACGCGCCGGTGTTGTTGACCTTGCCTGGAGGAGCTACTCCCCTTCGAATGAAAAGAAACTACAGCCGCCCCATGCGTCCGTCAAGGTCGCCCCCGGCTTTCTTCCTCATCGAGGAGTCCCTCTCCACGACCAGCCCCCTGTCAGCGCTCTCCGTACTCATGTCGCCATCCCAAAATTCCGCAAACACAGGCTGCCCGGCTACCGAATACGTTCTTGATCACCTCTGCGAAAAATATACGAACTGATTGTACAGGTAAAGCCGAAGCCCGTACATTCTCAGCACATCGACTCCCTTTCCGCCGCAGGGTGGCGCAGATCATCGCCGCCAGAACATCGACTCCCGCCTTGTAATAATGAACTCTTGCTGATATTTCCGGCAGCCACGGCAAATCGAGCACGGCTGCCGCAACGCCCGACCATGACCGTCCGGACTCTCCAATACATGATCCACCGCCTGAAACAGCTTCTTTCCCGACGCCCCGCCCCCCCTGACCGGGAGTCCTCCTACTCCGGCGGCCAGACCATCCGCAGGGAAATGTTCCTCATCGGCCTGCTCTGTCTGGCGACGATCGCCATTGTCGTCGTGTCCATGCAGTCCATGGGGATATACCGCGCGGGCATGGACAGCGCCCGCGAACGGATCACCGGTGCGAACAGGCAGATCTCGTCCTATGTCGAGGCCCACCTGGAAGGCTTGGCGGCTGCGGTACGGATCATGGCCGCCACGCCCGATGTCGTGCACGGCGACACCGGCGGAGAGGAATCACGGGAACGCGCCCGGACCTATTTCCGCTTCGTCGAGCTGTCCAACCCGAACGTGAAGTACTGCTATGCCGGCTACGAAGGCGGGGAACTGCTGATCAATGGCTATACCCCGCCCCAAGACTACGCCCCGAGGGTCCGGCCCTGGTATACCGCCGCGGTCCGGGCCTGGCCGGACATGAAGATCGGCCTGCCCTACCGGGATATCGTCGACCAGGAGTGGCTTGTCGCCATCTCGTCGGCCTTCTTCGACAAGTCCGATCTGCGCGGCGTCGTTTCCGTCGACAGCACCCTGTCCAGGATGGACGGCATGCTCAACAGCATCAAATCCTTCGCCAGCCAGTCGAACTACGTCATCAACTCAGACGGTCTGCTGCTGATCCACAACGAAAAAACAGGCTTACTCGAGCGGAACCTGGAGACTATTGTCCCGGGGGCCATGGCGCTGTTCACGGGCGACGCCGGTTACGTCGAATACCTCCTGCCCGGAGCCGGGACCCGGATGGCGTATTTCACCAGGCTCAAGATCAACGACTGGATCATCGTGTCCGCCGTGGACCGGGACGAGGTCATGGCGCCGATCCGGAGCAGGATCGCGCTGACCGTGACGGCGACGGCCCTGGTCACACTGCTGCTTGGGTTCCTGCAATTCAAGACGTACGAATCGCGCTTCGTCGAGCCGTTCATGACACTCAAGCGGCGCATCACCGACATCACTTCAGGCAAAGAGGCCGGCAGAAAGCCGCCGTCCTTCTCCAACGCCGAACTGGCCTCCATCGCGGACAGCATCGAGGGGATGACCCAGTCCTCCCTCCGCCGCAAGGCCGCGGAGCTGAGGCTCATCCTGGAGACGACCAGCGACGGCCTGCTGGTGCTGGACGACCGGGACAGGATCACGCACTACAACCAGCGATTCCTCGAACTGTGGGGACTGCGGGACGAGCACGTCGGCGAGGGGCTGAGCGGCCTTGTCATCGGGCACGTCAGAGGGGCGGTTTTGCCTGAATCCGCCGGCAGCGTGCTCGAATCGCGCCGCAAGGGCCGGGACAGCGAGCTGATTCACCTGAAAACGGGGATCATCCTCGAACAGACGGCCCGCCCGCTGCTCGAAGACGATGGCGTCACGGGCTGGCTGTGGAGCTTCAAGGACGTGACCATCAAGATCATGGCCGAAGAGAAGCTCAGATTGCTGGCCGCCACGGACGAATTGACGGGCCTCTGGAACCGGCGCTGCTTCATGGGGCGGGCCGAAGCGGAAATATCCCAGGCGACGCGCCTGCGTCAGCCGCTGTGTCTGGTGCTCCTGGACGCGGACCACTTCAAGCGCATCAACGACACCTACGGACACGCGGCCGGGGACGCCGCCCTGAAATACCTGGCCGACACGCTGACCTCGCGCCTGCGCTCCTCGGACACCGTCGGCCGGATCGGCGGCGAAGAGTTCGCCATCCTGCTTCCCAACACAGGTCTGGAGACTGCGCGTACGGTGCTCGAAGAGATTCGCACAGCCATCGCGCAAGGAAGGTTCACGCATGGGGGCAAGGAGCTGGCCTTCACCGTCAGCATCGGAATCGCCGCCATGCAGGGCCCCAGGGTCAGCGTCGACGAATTCTTCTCCGTCGCCGACGCGGCCTGCTACCAGGCCAAGGCCCTTGGAAGGAACCGTACCGTCGTCCGGGCCTGCGACGGTCCCCGAACGGACGAAACCGCCCGCACGCAGTGACGTTGCGCCACCTGCGGTCCGACCGACCATTGGGTCCGGAGACTGACAGCCAGGATCGTGGGGGGACGTCCGATGGCGGGACGGGGCCGGAGTCAGCGTCCCGAGCAGCCTGAAAGGCCGAACACGGCATGACGGTCCATTTTGGAGCACAACGCTCGGAATTATTCTTGACAATGCGCCTCCATGCACAATATTTGAAAGTTTGAAGGGGAGTAGCTCCCAGTGGCAAGGTCAACAATACTGGCGCGAAAGCGCTTGGCCTTGCCGTCGGAACCAACCGATGAGCCAGACCTTCAGCATGATCAACCATGCTGGAGGTCTTTTTTTGGATGACCTCCAGCCAAATCAGGAGGTTCCATGAAGACCGGTTCTCTTTCTCCATCCTGCGCGGCCGTTGCGCATACAAGAACAGCCTACCTCTTTTTCCCCCTTATCGCCCTGACCCTGCTCCTTTTCGCCTGGCCGGATCTGGCCGACGCAAAGCGCATGGGCGGCGGCGGGTCCTTCGGCAGCAAGCCCTCGTACAGCAGCGGTTACAACAAGCAGGCCTCCCCTTCCAAGGACTCCCCGGCCATGGCCAAACAGGCTGCGCCGAACAGCCCGTCCCGCTTCGGCGGCCTCGGCGGCATGTTCGGCGGTCTGCTCATGGGCGGTTTGCTCGGCTCCATGCTTTTCGGCGGCGGATTCGCAGGCCCGGGCATGCTCGACATGCTTCTCCTGGCCATGGGCGGGTTCCTGCTGTTCAAGTTCGTGAAATCCCGCCGCGCGGCCACGGCAAATTCCGCCCCCTATGCCTACGCCGGACATGAAGAAGCCCGGAACCCCGGCTCTCACGGCGGATGGGGCCAGCAGCGCTTCGAAGCGCAGGCGCCGCAGCAGCCCGTCATGCCCCACGGCCTGGACGAGCAGGAATTCCTGGCCGGGGCGAAGGCCCTGTACACCCGCCTGCAGGCGTCCTGGGACCGCCGGGATATCGACGACATCCGCCAGTTCACGAGCCCGGAAGTGCACGGCGAGATCGCACGCCAGGCATCGCTCGACCCGGCGCCCGGACGCACGGAAATTCTCATGGTCGAGGCGCGCGTGCTGGAGGCCCGCAACTCAGGCACCGAGACCGTCATCAGCGTCCTCTTCGACGCCATGCTACGCGAGGACGGCGAAGGCGCCCCGGCGGAACAGGTCAGGGAAGTCTGGCACATCCGGCGCGACGAAAGCGACCCGTCCCCCCAGTGGACCCTGGAGGGCATCCAGCAACTGGAACTGTAACGATCAGTCCGGAAAGCGCGCGGCACGTTGGCAACGTCAACGTGCCGCGCTTTTTTTTGAGCATTTCCCGCAGCACAAGGTGCGACGCATAACGTACGGACCGGAGGCTGAGCAGCTTGCAAGGCCTACTGCTTGATCCGCAGCAGGCGCAGGCCGTTGAAGATGACGAAGAGGGACGTGCCGAGGTCGGCCAGCACAGCGGTCCAGAGCGTCGCCAGCTGCAGCACGGCCATCAGCAGGAATACGGCCTTGATGCCCAGGGCGATGGCGATGTTGGCCTTGATGATGCCCATGGTCCGGCGCGAATGCCGGATCAGCCAGGGCAGCTTGGCCAGGTCGTCGCTCATGAGAGCCACGTCGGCGGTTTCGATGGCCGCGTCCGTGCCCATGGCGCCCATGGCCACGCCGAGGTGCGACGAGGCAAGGGCGGGGGCGTCGTTGACGCCGTCGCCGG
>DPKT01000020.1 GCA_003542385.1 Desulfomicrobium sp. | reverse complement strand
ATGCTCGGGGCCGCCCACGGCGAGATCTGCGCGGCGCTGCTCCCGCACGTCATGGAGGCCAACATCGCGGTCCTGCGCGCAGCCTACCCGACCCACCCGAGCCTGGACCGCTTCGCGGAGACGGGGCAGCTCCTCGCGGGCGAGCGAGACGCATTGGCCGGGGTGCGCTTCGTGCATGCGCTCTGTCGGGACCTGGGCGTCAGGAACCTGAGGGACCTCGGGCTGGGGGAGGGGATGGTGGACGACACGGCCTGCAAGGCTGCCGGGGCCTCGAGCATGAAAGGCAACCCGGTCGAACTGGATCATGGCCGGCTTTCAGCCATCCTGCTCCGGGCGCTGGACGGCTGACACGGCGGGCCGGGCGAGGTTACGGGGCGGCGACGCGCTCCGCGCACGAATGGCTTTTCATTTCCGTGCGCATGCGGGTTCCTGGTACCGCTCCATGAATTTCTTCTCGGCCTCGGCCGTGGCGATGAGGATGAGCTCGTCCGTCGCCTCCGCCACGGTGTCGGGGTCGGGGTTGATGAGCATGGCCTCGCCACGCCTGATGGCGATGACGCTGCAGCCGGTCTCCTCACGGATGTCCTGGTCGCGCAGGGCCTTGCCGATGATGGCCTTGCCCGGCTGGGAACGGAAGATGTTCAACCCTTCGGAGATCATGAGCAGCTTTTCGGGCTTGAGCAGGTTGATGATGGTCGTGGTGCACAGCGACGCGTAGGACATGACGAGGTTGGCCCCGGCGCGGTGCATGGTGTTGACGTTGCGGTCCAGGCTGGCCCGGCTGATGATCTGGGCGTCGGGCCGCAAACGGCGGCAGTAGATGGTCAGGAAGATGTTCAGGTCGTCGTCGTGGGTGGTGATGATGATGGACGGCGTGTCCTGGATGCCCGCCTGGATGAGGACATCCAGATCCGACGCGCTGCCGATGATGAGGCGCTCGTCGCCCGCGATTTTCGGTGCTTTTTTCTCCACGATCCTGTAGTCGATGCCCCGCCCGGCCAGGGTCCTGGCCACGGACATGCCGACCCGTCCACCGCCGAGGACCAGGACCGGCCCCCTGTTTTCCGCGGTGCGCTGCTCCGCGCCCACGAGCCTGTCATAGCTGTCCAGCTGCTCCCGCGAGCCGGCCAGGACCAGGACTGTCGACGCCTCGATGACGGTCCGCGGACCCGGTAGTCGGATCTGGCCCTTTTCCCACACGCCCACGACGTTGACCCCGGTCAGTTGGCGCAGGCGGCTCTCGGCCAGGGTCTTGCCCTGCAACGGCGAGTCCGAGACGGGGGCCTCGGCGATTAGCAGTTCGTTGAAGCCGCCGATGACGTTGGCCTTCGTGTTCAGCCCCAGAACCCGCCTGGCCAGGACTTCCCCGAGCATCTTCGTGAACTGGAAGGTTTTCGTGCTGCCCGCCAGGTCGAGGATGTCGACGGAGTCCTCCTGGTCGGCGTTGGCCACGACCGGCACGGTGTCCGTGACCTCGCGGATGGTGAAGATGATGTTGGTGCTGGCCACGTCGTCGTTCATGACCACGACCATGGCCGCGTCCTGCACGCGCAGGCGGTTGTATGTCTCGGGGTCGTCGACCTCGCCCACGACCACGTTGAGGCCCGTGTCGTGCAGGTTCAGGGCCTGCTGCAGATCGGCCACGAGGATGACGTTGGGGATGCCGTACTGGTCGAGCTTCTCCACCAGGTTGAGGGCCACGGCGTCGAAATGGGTCAGGATGACGTGGCCGCGCACGTCCTCCGGCACGAAGCGAGGGGCCCTGGCCCTGTTCTGTGCGTCCAGCCAGGGCGCGTAGAAGAACTGGATGAAGGTGAAGGGGAAGACGATGAGCAGGAAGACGACGCCGCTCAGCATGACGATGATGGAGAAGAGCCGCCCGAGGTCCGAGGTGAAGGTGATGTCGCCGAAGCCCAGGGTGCTCATGACCGTCAGGGTCCAGTACAGACCAGTGAGCCAGGAGTGTTCCTGCCCCTCGTAGGCCATGATGAAATGGAAGATGACGGTGTAGCCGAGGAAGAAACCCAGCAGGATGAGCAGGAACCTGTTCATGAGCCGCGTGTTGCTCCTCTGCTTGGCGCGGTTGACCAATGCCGTCATCTGCGAAACCAGAAATTTCATGCGTGTCCTTCGGTGTTGGCGTTGAAACGCGAGCCTAGCCCAGGATGGCCGCGGGGATCAAGGCGCAGAGGCAGGAATCTTCCGTTGCACGGGCTCAAGCCGTCGCGCCTGCATCGGCGGTTGACAGCGGGGACGCGTCGGGACATCAGCGGGTTTCTTCACGATGCAGGGAGGCTTTCCATGGAAATACGCGACGTCGACGACGCAAACATCCACGTTTATCTGAACCTCTGCCAGGCCTACGAGGCCGAGTTCTCGGCCATCACCGGCAAGCTCCCGGGCCCGGACGGCCTGTTCGCCCTCGACACGACCCTGGGCGGGCCAGTCAGGGGCTACCTGCTCCAGGTCGACGACGTCCCCGTCGGCTTTGCGGCCATCAAGATCGCGGAAGGGGAGGGCTGCGAGGTCTGCGAGTTCTACGTCGTGCCGTCCATGCGGGGGCGCCGCCTGGGCAGGGACTTCGCGAGCCGCTTCTTCGCCGCGCACCCCGGTCCCTGGCAGGTCAAGCAGCTCCGGGGCGCGGGCTACGCGACCTGCTTCTGGTGCCGGGTCATCGACGAGTTCACGGGGAGCGACTACTCCCAGGACGAGTTCGACGACCCATATTGGGGGCGGGTCGTGCGCCAGTGCTTCGTTTCCGTCCCTTCCGCCGAAGGGTGCTGACCCGGCGCGCCGTACCCAACGCCGTCCCGCCGGTCGATTTGACTCTTGCTTCCTGCCCCGTTCGGCCTTAGCTCCTTCCCCATGAACACCAAACGCCCCGCGGCCGTCCTCTTCGACATGGACGGCCTGCTTCTCGACACCGAGGTCACTCTCAAGCGGATCTGGCAGCGCGAGGCCGCCCTGCTGGGTTTCGATCTCGACGACGCGCGCTACGCCCATCTCGTGGGCGTTCCCAATGTGCTGTGCGAGCAAAAGCTCGTGCAGTGGTTTAAGGATTTTCCCCTGGACGAGTTCCGCCGCAACTGGAAGGCGGCCCGCGAGGAGGAGCGCAGGACTGCGGCCATCCCGCCCAAGGAGGGCGCCCTGGAGATGGTGCTGTGGCTCGAAGGCCAGGGCGTGCCCATGGCCCTGGCCACGTCCTCGTCGCGCGAGGCCGTGGAGCGCAACCGCGAGGCCTGGCCCGGGCTTTTCCGCTTCGCGGCCGTCATGACCATCGAGCAGGTCGTGCGGCCCAAGCCCGACCCGGACATCTACCACCGGGCCAACGCCTGCCTCGGGGTGCGGGCCGAGGACTGCGTCATCTTCGAGGACTCGAACCCCGGCATGCGGGCGGCCATCGCATCCGGCGCCCGGGCCATCATGGTCCCGGACCTGGCCGTGCCCGAGGACGACGTG
>DPKT01000143.1:2447-2637 GCA_003542385.1 Desulfomicrobium sp. | reverse complement strand
ACTCGGGGCACTGCAGGCCCGGGGCCTGGGACGCCTGGGGCGCCTGCGACGCCTGGCCCGCCAACTGCATGGCCTGGGCCATGAGGGCCGGCATCATGAAGCCCACGCCCATGCCCATGGAATCCCCGGCCGCGCCGGGGTTGGCGGCGGCCTTCTCCATGGCGCTGGCGGCCTTGAGCTGCATGAGCTT
>DPKT01000143.1:2233-2387 GCA_003542385.1 Desulfomicrobium sp. | reverse complement strand
TGATGTAGAGCTGGTTCAGGGACAGGCCGAAGTGGCGGAAATCATCCTGCAGGCGCTGGCGCAGTCCGTCGGACCACCCCTCGTAGCGGCTGGGCAGGTTCAGGATGGTGTCCATGTTCTCGCCGAGGAAGTCGTTGAAGCGCGAGACGATGAC
>DPKT01000143.1:498-2147 GCA_003542385.1 Desulfomicrobium sp. | reverse complement strand
GGCCCGCAGGCGGATGAGGCCCAGCTCCGAGTCCTTGAAGGCCACGGGCTCCCGCGTGCCCCACTTGAGGTTCGGGAAGACTTTGGTGTTGATCATGTAGGCCTCGGCCCGCAGGGGGCTTTCCAGGCCCCAGGGTATGCCCATGATCTTGTTCAGGATGGGGATGTTGGCGGTCTTGAGGGTGTGCCGGCCGGGGCCGAAGACGTGCACGGCCTTGCCGTTGTAGAAGAATATGCCTGCCTGGGACTCGCGCACGACCATCTGCGCGCCGTATTTGATCTCGCCGGACCCTTCCTGGGGGAAGCGGCGGGCGATTTCCTGTCCGCTGTCGTCAAACCATTCGATGAGTTCAAGAAAGAAGACATTGTTGGCGCCCATGCGTCCTCCGTGGCTGCGGTTTCGATCGGGCTTCCTTAGGACGAATCCCTTGCAATTACAACTTGGGACCCTTACTGAACAGGGCACAATCCACGGAGGTCCCCATGCACAGCGGCAAGGAAATCATGTCCGCGGCCGACATCGAGCGCTGCCTCGATCGCCTGGCCTGCCAGATCCTGGAGCAGGTTCCCGAACACGAATCCATCGCCCTGGTGGGCATCCAGCGCCGCGGCGCGGACCTCGCGGCCAGGCTCTGCCGCCTGCTTTCGGAGCGGGCCGGACGGGCCCTGCCCTGCGGCGAACTGGACATCAACCTCTACCGCGACGACTGGACCACGTCCAAGTCCACCCCGAACATCAACGCCACGCGCATCGACTTTCCCGTCGAGGACAAGACCATCATCCTCATCGACGACGTCCTCTTCACCGGCCGGACCATCCGCAGCGCCCTGGAGGCCATCCTCGATTTCGGCCGGCCGCGGTGCGTCAAGCTTCTGGTTCTCGTCGACCGCGGACACCGCGAACTGCCCATCCAGGCCGACTTCACCGGCAAGACCGTGTCCACCGAGCGCGACCGCCAGATCAACGTCTTCCTCAAGGAGCGGGACGGCCTGGACCAGGTCGTGCTGAACTGACCCCCGCCGCCGTCAAAAACGAAGGCCGCCCTCCCTCGCGGGAAAGGCGGCCTTTTCTGCGTGGAACCGATCTGGCTAGATGAGACCCTTGCCGGCCAAAAAGGCGCGCAGGCTCTCGGCGTTGGCCGGGCTCATGGGCACCAGCGGCAGCCGCAGCTCAAGCTTGATGCGGCCCATGAGGGCCAGGGAGGTCTTGGCCGGGATGGGGTTGGTCTCCAGGAACATCATGCGCGAGAAGGGCGCCAGCTCGAAATGCAGCTTCTGCGCCGTGGGCAGGTCGCCGGCGAACCAGGCCGCGCACATGCCGCTCATCTTGTCCGGCAGGATGTTGGAGACCACGGAGATGACGCCGCAGCCGCCCACGGACAAAAGCGGCAGGACCGTGAAGTCGTCGCCCGAGAGGACCTGGAAGTCAGGGCCGCAGTATTCGAGGACCTGGGAGACCTGGTTCAGGTCTCCCGTGGCCTCCTTGATGCCGATGACGTCCTTGATGTCCTTGTTCAGGCGCGCCACGGTGGCCGGCAGGAGGTTCACGCCGGTGCGGCCGGGCACGTTGTAGACGATGAAGGGCATGGAGACTTCGGAGGCGATGCGCTTGAAGTGCTGGTACAGGCCTTCCTGGGTCGGCTTGTTGTA
>DPKT01000143.1:0-315 GCA_003542385.1 Desulfomicrobium sp. | reverse complement strand
TCTGCACCTGCCATTCGATCAGCTGCCGGTAGGCTTCCTCGTCGATCTGGCCGCCTGAGAACGGCGTGACCAGGGCTGTGAAGGCTCCTTTGAATTGCATCGTTTCCTCCCGGGTTTGGGCTGTGGTTGTTGCGTGTGCCTGGGGGCTTCAGAGGCCCATGGCGGCGGGGCTGAACTCGCCCTGGTAGACGACGGTGGCCTTGCCGCGCAGGAAAATGTCCGATCCGTTCACGGTGATTTCAAGAATCTCGCTGCCCGAGGTGGTCACGCGGGCCGTGGCCTCGCACAGACCCAGGGCGTGGGCCACGGCCACCG
>DPKT01000192.1 GCA_003542385.1 Desulfomicrobium sp. | reverse complement strand
CCCCGGCCGACCGGGTCGGGTTCTGGGCCGGGCTGAAGGACGCCCTGGGCCTGCGCAGGCGGCTTGTGGGCGTGGCGCAGGTCGAGGTGACGTCTGTCTGCCCGAACAAGTGCGGTTATTGCCCGCGCACGGCCCAGGGGGAACACTGGAAGTCCCGCCATATGCAGCCCGGCACCTTCTCCCGGCTCCGGCCCCTGTTCCGTGAGTCCGGGCGGGTGCACCTGCAAGGGTGGGGGGAGCCGCTGGAGCATCCGGATTTTCTGGACATGGTCGCCGAGGCGCGCGAGGCGGGCTGCAGCGTCTCTACCACCACGTCGGGCCGGCGCATGACTCGGGACCTCGCCGAAGCGCTGGTCGAAAGCGGGCTCGATGTCATCGCCTTCTCCCTGGCCGGGGCAACTGCCGGGACCAACGACAGCCTCCGCGCCGGGACGCCTTTCGAGAGGGTGCTGGAATCAATCCGGGTCCTGCAGGAGGTGCGGCGAAGGAGGGGCGGCGTGCATCTGGAAATCCACATCGCCTACCTGCTCCTGGCCAGCCGTATCGGAGACATCGGCCGCCTGCCGGGGCTGATGCGGGAACTGGGCGTGCACGCCACGGTGGTCAGCACCCTGGACGGCAGCCTCGTTCCGGGCTGGCGCGGAGAGTGCTTCGACCCGGAAGATCGGGAAAAGGTTCTCGAAGCGCGCCGGGAACTCGAATCCGCCGCCGCACAGGCGCGGAGCCTCGGCCTCGATTTTCACTTTTCCCTGCCGGAACCCGCGCCCACGGGGAGCTGTTTCGAAGACGCCGAACGCAACGTGTTCATCGACGCTGAAGGCAACATGGCCCCCTGCGTCCATCTCAACCTGCCGACCACCCCGGACGACCCGCGCCGCCGGGTTTTCGGCTCCTGCCTGACGGGCGATCCGATGGCCGTCTGGAACTCTGAGCCCTTTGCAGCCTTCCGAGCAGCCCTGGCTGCGGGTTGTCCCGACATTTCGTGCTTGAACTGCCTGAAGCGCTTCACACGCGGCAATAATTCCTGAAAATGCGAGTCACTGGATGTAGCGGTTGCCAAGCTCGGTCCACCGTTGCGTTTTCATCAGCGACAGCAGCGCCTTGTTGATCGGTTTCCTGAGCGTGCTGTTTTGCTGCAGCGCGATGCTCACGAAATATTCGTCGTAGGTTCCCGGCAGAACCTGAATTCGACCGGGATAATCCCTTTTGGCCAGATGCTTGAGGATCTGTTCGTTCAGGACGAACGCGTCGATCCTGCCGCTCGTCAAGGCCTCCATGCCTTCCGGAACGCTTGCGCAGGAGACGACGGCCACTCCTTGCCGGGTCAGATAATCAAACCCTTCCGAGCCTGGTATGGACCCTGTCCGCACCTTGTAGAGGTCCCCAAAGCCGCGGACTTTTCCTTTCAGTTCGCTGATGGTCAGCGTTGTCGTTATGCTGGCCGTGAAGACTGCGATGAAAACGATCGAGAAGATCATCCAGACAAGGGCCACGATTCGTCCGCCAAGGGTTTTGGGGGCCAGATCCCCATAGCCCACGGTGCTCATCGTGACCATGGCCCACCAGATGCCGTGGCCGATTCCCTTGACATGCCCGCCCCCGAACATCTCGCTGTTCCTGACGTTCTCCAGGCGCCAGACGATGACCCCGGCAACGGTCGACAACGCCATCAGGAAGGCGATCGCCTTCAGGGAGTGGAAGGAAAAGATGGCCTCGAAAATGCGTCGCCAGGCGTATTCCACCTCTTCCGCCGGTACGGCGATGGCGAGCCCCGACTTGAGATACGACTGGCTGAAGTCCATCACGGTCTCGAGCCCTTCGCGTACAGGCAGCGATGGGATGGCGTCGATTGTCCGTTGTTTCAGAGCCTCCAGCATCGGTTCCAGAGTGTGGAATTCCTGAAATTCAAAGGTGACTCCCATGCGCGCGGCCACATCCTGCCAAAGCTCGACGCTGTATCCCTCCCACCGGCCGTCGGCGGTTTTCATGGAGAGGGGCGCGAGGTTGATGACGCCCACGCGCACCGCCCGGGATGTCGCGTTGTCGTTTTGGGATAAGGCCATTGCGGGGGAAAGGAGCAAAAAACAGAGGCAGAGCAGCGCAAAGCATTTCGCCATGGATCGATTTACGCCCGGAATTCGGGGAGTGGAGGGATATTTGCCATGAAGCCGGCTGGTAGTGGCCGCCAGCGGCAAGCTCGATGAGTTCCCCATGTCTCGTTCCTCCCGATGGCTGGCATTTGCTCGAAACGTAGCCCAGGACCGGCGCAAAGCACAAGCGCGGGCATGCTCCTTGGCATCCCCATCGCAACACGATCGCCTCACAACCGGGAGTCAGGGTCGCGTTACCGCCGCTGATCCAGATAATACATCACGGGCACGACCATCCTCGAAAAGAGCGTCGCCGCCACTTCCCCGGCCAGGAGCGAGATGGCCAGGCCCTGGAAGATGGGGTCGAAAAGGATGACGAAGGCCCCGGCCACCACGGACAGGGCCGTCAGGACCATGGGCCGGAAGCGCACGGCCCCGGCCTCGACTACGGCGTCCTCCAGGGTCTCGCCCTGCTCGCGGCGCATGACGATGAAGTCCACCAGGATGATGGAGTTGCGCACCACGATACCCGCCCCGGCGATGAAGCCGATCATGGACGTGGCCGTGAAGAAGGCTCCCGACACGGCGTGGGCCGGGATGATGCCTATGAGCGAGAGCGGGATGGGGATCATGATGGCCAGCGGCGTGGTGTAGGACCCGAACCAGCCCACCACCAGGATGGCGATGAGCACCAGGACCACGGCGAAGGCCACGCCCATGTCCCGGAAGACCTCGTAGNNACTTCATGGCGATGTCGTGGGTCGTTTCGGGCCCCGCGGTGTAGAGGCGCCTGAGCACCCGCGTGTCGCCGGCCTGCCAGGCACCACGTCCCGTCGCCGCCAGTTCGTCCAGGGCCTTGTCCACGCGGGCCATGCCGTAGACCGGGCTTTCCTCGTCGCCGGCCATGTCGGCCGTGACGTAGACCACGGGCAGCATGTTCTTGTGGTAGATGAAGCCGGGCGTCACGCCTTGGGTCAGGCTGGCGACCTGCCCCAGGGAAACCATGCCGTTTTCGCCGCGCACGGGCAGGGTTTCCAGGTCGGCCGGGGCCGAGCGCCTGGCCAGGGGCAGGCGGACCACGATGGGCACGTCCTCGCGGG
>DPKT01000148.1 GCA_003542385.1 Desulfomicrobium sp. | reverse complement strand
GGACACGGCCTCCTCGGTCTGCGGCATCGGCCACACCCGTTGGGCCACCCACGGCCTGCCCGTGGAGCGCAACGCCCATCCGCACATGGACGGCGACAGGCGCTTCGCCCTGGTCCACAACGGCATCATCGAGAATTACGCCGAGCTCAAGGCCGAACTCATGGCCGAAGGCCACGTCTTTCATTCCGAGACCGACACCGAGGTGCTGGTCCACGTCATCGCCAAGGGCGTGCGGCTGACCGGAGACGTGCGCCAAGGCATTTCCTGGGCGCTTTCGCAGGTCGACGGGGCCTACGCCTTCGCCCTGCTGTCGCGCGAGCACCCTGGAAAGATCTGGGCCAGCCGCAAGGCCAGCCCCCTGCTCATGGGCATCGGCACGGGCGAGAATTTCCTGGCCTCGGACATCCCGGCCTTCCTGCCCTACACCCGCGAGGTGGTCTTCCTGGACAACGGCGAGCTGGTCGAGATCGACGCCGGCTCGTGGCAGGTCTTCGACGCCGTGACGCTTGCGCCCAAGGCCAAGGAGGTCAAGCACATCTCCTGGGACGTGCAGGCCGCCCAGAAGGACGGGTACAAGCATTTCATGCTCAAGGAGATCTTCGAGCAGCCCAAGGTCATCCGTGACTGCTTGGCCGGCCGCATCCAGAAGGGCCGGGTGGTCCTGCCGGAGCTCGACGCCCTGGAGGTCCCGGGCCGCCTGACCATAGTGGCCTGCGGCACGTCCTACCATGCGGGCCTGTGGGCCAAGTACCTCCTCGAATCCTGGGCGCGCATCCCCGTGCAGGTGGAGATCGCTTCGGAGTTCCGCTACCGCGACAGCGTCTTCCTGCCCGACGATCTGGTTCTGACCATCAGCCAGTCGGGCGAGACGGCCGACACCCTGGCCGCCATCCGCATCGCCCGCGAGGCGGGGGTGCCGATCCTGGGCCTGTGCAACGTAGTCGGGTCGTCCATCGCCCGCGAGTCCGACCAGGTGGTCTACACCCAGGCCGGGCCCGAGATCAGCGTGGCCTCGACCAAGGCCATGTGCAGCCAGATGGTCCTGCTGCTGCTCATGACCCTGTCCTGGGGCGTGCGGAAAGGCTCTCTCCCCGAGGGCGTCCTGGAGCGCTGCCTGGCAGACCTGCCGCAGCTGCCGGAGCGGCTCGGCATGGAACTGCCGGCCATCCGCGAAAAGGCCAGGAGCCTGAGCCAGGAATATTCCGACGCGAGGAGCTTCTTCTTCCTCGGCCGCGGCCAGAATTTTCCCCTGGCCCTGGAGGGCGCACTCAAGCTCAAGGAGATTTCCTACATCCACGCCGAAGGCTACGCCGCCGGCGAGATGAAGCACGGGCCCATCGCCCTCATCGACCCGCACTTCCCGACCTTCGCCATGGCCCTGGGCGACGAGCTGCTGCAGAAGGTGGCCTCGAACCTGCAGGAAGTGCAAGCCCGGGGCGGGCGCATCATCGCCCTGGTCAACCCGGGCGCTGCCCCGGCCGTCGAAGACCCCTGGGTGCTGCCCGAGGTCTGGGGGCCGCTCAAGAGTTTCCTGGTGCTGCCGGCAGTGCAGCTTTTCGCCTATGAAATGGCCGTGTACCTGGGCAAGGATGTGGACCAGCCCCGGAACCTGGCCAAAAGCGTGACAGTGGAGTAGTGATTTTCGTGCGTTTTGCGTTGAAAGCAGTTTTGACGGCTGTACTGGTCCTCGGGTTCGCCGTGGCTGCATCGGCCGCGGCAAAGGATGACTACGCCCGCGGGGTGAGCGCCTTCAACTCGCTTCTGGGAAACGAGAAGCGGGCGGGGCTGCGGGCGGAGTGGCAGGCTGTCATGAAGCATTTCGAGCGGTCTTTGGCGGCGGAGCCCAAAGGGGAGTATGCGCCGAAGTGCATGTTTTTCCTGGGGCGCTCCTTCGAGGAACTGGCCCGACGCTCCTTTGCCAAGGCCGACCGCGCGGGCGCCCTGGAGGCCTACGACCGCCTGCTCAAAGTCTTCCCGAAGCACGGCTGGGCCGACGACGCGATGTTCCGCAAGGGCATGGTCTGGCTGGAACTTGCCAAGGATCCGGTCCAGGCCGAAGGGTTTTTCAAGGGCGTCGTGGCAGCCTACCCCAAAGGCGACATGGTGCCCAAGTCGCGCGAGATGCTTGCGCAGATGGCCGGCGCCGCGCAGGCTCAGGCCGGGTCGAAACAGACCGAATCTCCGGCTGCGTCACGGGCCGGATCTCCCGCCTCCGCACCCGCACCCTCGTCAAAGTCCGCCCCCGAGCCGGCGGCCAAGGCCGCCCCAGCAAAGGGGGAGTCGACTCTTCTGGGGATCCGGCACTGGTCGAGCAGCGACTACACGCGCGTGGTCATGGACGTGACGGGCGACGTGAAGTACGAGCGCGCCCTGGTCGAAAAGGCCAAGAACGGCAACAAGCAATTGCAGATCACCCTGCAGCGGACCGATATCGCCGCGGATGTCATGCCCGCGCGGACCATCGGCGACGGCATCCTGTCGCAGATTCTGGTCGGCCCGGATACGGGCGGCGGCGCGTTGATCACGTTCGACCTCATGCAGATGGATCATTATCGGGTTTTCACCCTGCCGGAACCCTACCGGGTTGTGCTCGACATCTATGCCACCGGCGGAAACGGGGTGCGCACAAAGGATTCCGCGGCGACTCAGGTGGAGGAGCCTCTCGGGAAACAGGAGCCCGAGGTCGACCACGTGCAACGGGCCCTGGCCGAACTGGAGGCCAAAAGCGCGGCGAAGAAGGATGTCCCGGCCGCGAAGTCGGTTCCCGAGCCGGCCAAGGCGCCGAAGCAGGCCAAAAGCGGAAAGCAGTCCGGTTCGCCGGCGCAGGGCGCGGCGGCAAAGGAAGAGGCCCCGCAGATCGATGTCACGCCAAAGCAGAAGAAATACGCCGGCTCCCTGGTCGAGCAGCTCGGCCTCAAGGTCCGCACGATCATGCTCGACGCCGGGCACGGCGGCAAGGATCCAGGCGCCGTGGCCAACGGGCTGGAGGAGAAGGACATCAACCTGCGCATGGCCAGGATCCTGGGCCGTGAACTGCAGCAGCAGGGCTTCGAAGTGCATTACACGCGCACCGGCGACAAGTTCATCCCCCTGGAGGAGCGCACGGCCATGGCCAACGCCAAGAACGCCGACCTCTTCATTTCCCTGCACTGCAATGCCATCAAGGAAGCCTCGGTCAAAGGCCTCGAGGTCTACTACCTGAACCTGGCGACCGACGCCCAGGCAGTGCGCGTGGCGGCGCGGGAGAACGGGGTCTCGGCCAAAAAGATCAGCGACATGCAGTTCATTCTGTCGGATCTCATGCTCAATTCCAAGATCAACGAGTCCCGCCAGATGGCCTCCCTGGTCGAGCGGGAGACGTTGCGCGCCGTGCGCCCCAAATACGCGCTGGCGAGCCACGGCGCCAAGGGAGCTTTCTTTTACGTGCTGACCGGGGCGCGGATGCCGTCCATTCTCGTGGAAATGGGCTATCTGACCAATCCCGAAGAGGCGGCCAAGCTGGGTTCCGATGCCTATCTTGCGTCAATGGCCAAGGGCCTGGCCTCCGGAGTGGTGGCCTACAAGAATAAATTGGAGCGCTTCGCCCTCAGCGGGTCGGGCAAATCCTGAAGTCGTCCGGCGTGTCTTTTCCCGCTCCGTTCCCTGCCTGCGGAACGGGGCGGTTCTTTTTTCATCGCGAGCATAATGGAGTTCATGTCATGGTTTTCCCTCTCGGTTCCGTCATCAACGCCCTGGCCATCCTGGTCGGGGGCGCGCTCGGGATGCTGCTGCACGGCCGTCTTCCGGAAAGGATGCGTCAGGTCGTTTTTCAGGGTTTGGGCCTTTGCGTGCTGGTCATCGGCGTGCAGATGGCCCTGCAGGGCAAGAACGGGCTGCTCGTGGTGCTGAGCGTCCTCATCGGAGGCGTCGTGGGCGAGGCCCTGAGCCTTGAGGACCGCTTCGCCGGGCTGGCCGACAAGCTCAAAGGGCTGGTGCGCTCCTCCAACACCCGGTTCGTGGACGGCATGGTCAACGCCTCGCTGATTTACTGTATCGGGGCCATGGCCATTCTGGGTTCCTTCGACGAGGGCATCCGCGGCGACCATTCGATCCTCTTCACCAAGGCCCTGCTGGACGGCTTCGCCTCCATCGCCCTGGCCTCGACCTACGGGTCCGGCGTGCTCTTCTCCGCTCTGCCGGTCCTCGTCTATCAGGGGCTCTTGACCATCTTCGCCGGCTCGTTCCAGGGCCTCTTCTCGGACTATCTCATCGCCCAGCTCACGGCCACGGGCGGCACCCTGATCCTGGGCATCGGCATCAACCTGCTGGGCCTGACCGTCATCCGGCTTTCGAGTCTTCTGCCGTCGCTTGTGGTCATCGTGCTCCTCTCGGCCTTTTCGGGCTGATGCGGCTGTTTGCGGACGAATAGAGTTTTGCTTTTCAAATCCCGCGCGTTGTGTTTAGATTTTGTAAGAAAATGGCCGGGATGTCCCGGCCGATCTTTGCGGAGAGGACGGCAGGTGCGCGGATGACTTTATTGTCCCACTTTCTGAGATCGCAGGGGGCCGGGCGGCTGGGCCGCAGGCTTCTGATCAGGATATTGCTGGGTATCGTCTTCTTCACCGCCCTGGGGACCATGGTCCAGCTGACCATCGACTACCGCAAGGACCTCCACGTCCTGGAGGGGCAGCTCGAACAGGTCCGCTCCTCGCGCGTGCCCAGCCTGACAAGTTCCCTCTGGCATCTCGACGAGGCTCAGGTCATATCCCAGCTCGAAGGCATTCTCGACCTGCGCGACGTCAAGTTCGCGCGCGTGGTCACCCCTGACGGGCTGGAGTTCTTCCGTGGCGAGCAGGCCGAGGAGAAGACCCTCGTCATCCGGCAATTTCCCCTGCTCTACCAGGCCTTCGAGCGCACCGAGGAGATCGGAATCCTGACCGTGGCCGGAGACAGGAGCGCTGTCCTGGGCAGGATCAAGGACAAGATTCTGGTCATCGTCGTCACCCAGGGCGTGCAGTTCATGCTCGTGGCGGTGCTCATCGTGGCCATCGTCCACATGCTCGTCACCCGGCATCTGCGCAGGATGGCCCTCTACACCTCGGAGCTGAACATCGACAGGCTGCAGGAGCCCCTGGTGCTCGACAAGGCTTCCGGGACGCCCGACGAGATAGACATCGTGGTCAACGCCTTCAACGCCATGCGCGAGAACCTGCTGCGGGACATCCGGCAGAAGGAGGAGGCGGAAGCGAAGCTCAAGGCGGCGGAAGGGTACATCCGCAACATCCTCGACTCCATGCCGTCCCTCCTCATCGCCGTGGACGAGGCGGGACGGGTCACGCAGTGGAACCAGCCGGCCGCGCGCATGACGGGCGTGCCGGTCGAGGATGCGCTGGGGAGGCGGTTCGCCGACGTGTATCCCGAGGCTCCGCTGACCACGGAGCAGATCATGGCCGCCATGAAGGGCGGCGTCCCGGTCAAGGAGGCCAAGGTGCCCCGCAAGGACGGCGACGTGGTCGGGTACGTGGACGTCACGGTCTATCCCCTGGAGAGCGGCAGCGTGCGGGGCGCCGTGGTGCGCATCGACGACGTGTCTGAGCGGGTGCGACTCGAGGAGATGATGATCCAGTCCGAAAAGATGGTTTCCATCGGCGGCCTGGCCGCGGGCATGGCCCACGAGATCAACAACCCCCTGGCCGGCATCCTCCAGAACGCCCAGGTCATACGCAACCGCATCTCGCCGGAATTGCCGGCCAACAGGTCGGTGGCCGACGAGGTCGGGATCGACCTGGAGAGCCTGCACGCCTACCTCGACCGTCGCGGCTGCCTGCGCATGATGGACTCCATCATGGAGTCCGGGCAGCGCGCAGCGCGCATCGTCGAGAACATGCTGTCCTTCAGCCGCAAGAGCAACGTCGAGATGGCCAAGGTGGACATCTGCGCACTGCTGGACCGGACCGTCGAGCTGGCGGCCAACGACTACGACCTGAAAAGGCAGTATGATTTCCGCAGGATACGGATCGTCCGGGAGTACGAGGCCGGTCTGCCTTTCGTGCCGTGCGAGGAGAGCAAGATCCAGCAGGTATTTTTCAACCTCATCCGCAACGGGGCCCAGGCCATGGCCGCGAGGCAGGGCGAGGCCTTTTTCGTCCTGCGCGCCAGGTCATGGGGCGACGCCGTGCGTATCGATATCTCGGATAACGGCCCGGGCATGCCCGAAGAGTTGCGCAAGCGGATATTCGAGCCGTTCTTCACCACCAAGAAAGTGGGCGAGGGCACGGGGTTGGGGCTGTCGGTGTCGTATTTCATCGTCGTGGAGAATCACGGCGGACAGATGGAGGTGGAGTCCGTCCCGGGGCAGGGCACGACGTTCACCGTCATCCTGCCGCTGACTCCCGGCGTGAAGATTGTCGAGGGAGCCCTTCGATGACGGCGGGCGAGCGGGAAGAACGCAGGGTGCTGCTCCTGGACGATGAGCCGACCATTCGGGAAAGCCTGGGCGAGTACCTGGAGGATTGCGGCATTTCGACCCTGCAGGCCGAGAGCGGCGAAGAGGCCCTTGCCATGGACGGCCTGGACGCCGTTGTCGTGGCGGTGGTCGACATCCGGCTCGGGGGCATGGACGGGCTCGCGTTCATCAAGGCGTTCCATGCGCTCCGACCCGGCGTCCGCTTCCTGATCCACACGGGCTCCACGGATTTTCAGCTGGACCCGGAACTGCGCGCCATCGGTTTGACGGAGCGCGAGGTGATTTTCAAGCCGGTCCTGGACATGTCCGTATTCGAACGGGCCATCCGGAGGAAACTGGCGGAGGCTGGTTCATGATGACCAAAGCGCAACCAGTTGTGCTGAGCATCGACGACGACCAGTTCGTGCGCGAGAGCCTGGCCAATTTTCTCGAGGATTTCGGTTTCGTCGTGTTGCAGGCGAGGGATGGCGAGGAGGGCCTTGAGGTCTTTGCCGCGAACCGTCCGGACATGGTCCTGGTGGATCTGCGCATGCCGCGCATGGACGGTCTGCAGGTCCTGGCCCGGGTCAGGGAGATCGCCCCGGAGACGCCCATCATGGTCGTGTCCGGAGCGGGCGACATCCGCGACGTGGTCGAGGCCCTGCGCCGCGGGGCGTGGGACTACCTGATCAAGCCCATCCAGGACATGAACATTCTGCTGCATTCGGTGCAGTCCTGCCTGGACAGGGCGCGGCTGCTGCGCCAGAACCGCGAATACCAGCAGAGCCTGGAGGAATCCCTCGACAAGCTGCACCGCACGCAGAAGGAGATGATCCATTCGGCCAAGATGGCGGCCCTGGGCGACCTGGTGGCCGGGGTGGCCCACGAGGTCAACACCCCCATCGGGGTCTGCGTCACGGCTTCGTCGTTCCTCGCCGAGCGGACCCGTCAACTGCGGGATCTGTACGAGAAGGGGGAGATGAAGCGCTCCGACCTGGAAAAATACCTCACGCTGGCCGAGGAGTCGTCGGCCTCGGTGCTGACCAACCTGGAAAGGGCGGCCGAGCTGGTGCAGAGCTTCAAGAAGGTCGCCGCGGACCAGAGTTCGGAGGAAAAGCGGTCCTTCGAACTCAAGAGCTACCTGGAGCAGATTCTGGTCAGCCTGCGCCCGCAGTTCAAGCGCACTCCGCACACTGTGCACGTGGACTGCCCCGAGGGCCTGACCCTGGACTCCTACCCAGGGGCCATCATGCAGATCGTCACGAACCTGATCATGAACTCCCTGATCCACGGCTTCGCCGACGGCCTGCCGGGGGAAATATTCATCAAGGTCGAGCCGGTGGGCGAAGCCGTGGCGCTGTCCTACCGGGACACGGGCGTGGGGATGGACAAGGAGCAGAGGGACCGAATCTACGACCCGTTCTACACCACGAAACGCGGCTCGGGGGGAACGGGCCTGGGCATGAACATCGTCTACAACCTCGTCACCCAGACGCTGAAAGGCACCATCCTGCTGGAGACGAGCCCGGGACAGGGCGCGGTCTTCCTGCTGACCTTGCCCAGGGACCCCGAGCAGGCTGCCGGAGCTACGGTTCCGGACGATGCATGAGCCTCTCGTGCGTCAACATCGTTTCAGCCGGTGCGGCATCTTGTTCCCGTACCCTCGCAGGCATAGGATTCCGACCGGAATCATGATCCGGAACTCGATCCCTACGCGGCTCGACGCACCAAGGAGCGACACATGTCCGAAGTCTGGTTCGCCCTGGGCCTGACGGCTTTCGCCGGTCTGGCCACGGGGATCGGCAGCATCATCGCCTTCACGGCAAAACTTTCCAGCTACCGCTTCCTTTCCGTGGCCACAGGCTTTTCGGCCGGTGTGATGCTTTACGTGTCCTTCGTGGAGATCTTCTTCAAGGGGCAGGCCGCGCTGGTCGACCACTATGGCGACCCGGTCGGGCACTGGGTCAATGCGGCGTCGTTTTTCGGAGGGATGCTCGTGATCGGCCTCATCGACAATTTCATCCCCGAGGAGGCCAACCCACACGAAATCCCCCCTGAGGCCGAGGCCGACAAGCTGCACGGCAAAAGCTCGTCCCTGTGGGATATCGCCAAGAACACCCGCTGTCCGTCCAAGGCACCTGTCCAGCCCCAGCCCGGCTACGAGAAGAAACTCATGCGCATGGGCCTGTTCACGGCCCTGGCCATCGGCATCCACAACCTCCCCGAAGGCCTGGCCACGTTCCTGGCCGCCCTTGAGGACCCGCAGTTGGGCGTGGCCATCGCCGTGGCCATCGCCCTGCACAACATCCCCGAGGGTGTGAGCGTCTCGGTGCCCATCTACTACGCCACCGGAAAGCGCCGGAAGGCCTTCCTCTATTCCTTCCTGAGCGGCCTGGCCGAGCCCGTCGGGGCAGGCATCGCCTACCTGGCCATCCTCTTCTTCGCCGGCGGGCCCGGCGGCGTGCTGCCGCCGCAGCTGACGGGCATCCTCTTCGGCGGGGTGGCAGGGATCATGGTCTACATCAGTCTCGACGAACTCCTCCCCACCAGCCGGGCCTACGGCCAGGGGCACGACAGCCTCTTCGGGCTGCTCGGCGGCATGGTGGTCATGGCGCTGAGCCTGCTGCTCATGCGCTGATTCCCGATGTGCATTTTTCGGCAGGACGCGCCGGCCTTGTGCAGGTCGTTGCGCGTTTCAGCGCGTGTGATCCGTATCCGGGGCGTGTGGATCCTTGGTTCTCCCGTTGGCGTGAATCGTGCTGTGCGCGAGGCCGCGGCCGGATGCGCCGATGCGTCAGCGCCGCGAGTCAACCCTGGAAGGAGGAGATATGGCGAAAAGCCGAAAAAAGAATGCGTCACAGCCCGCGCCAAAGGGCAACCCATTGGTCTACGGCGTGGTGTTTCTGCTTGCCGGCGCCCTGATTGGAGGCGTGCTGACGACGGCGGTGCACACCACCGCGGAGAAAGCGCCCGTCCAGGCGCAGCGGGGTAACAGCCTGGAGGATCAGATAGCGGTCCATGCCGACCGGGTGGCCCGGAACCCCGGCGACGAAAAGGCCTGGGTCACCCTCGGCAACCTCTACTTCGATACGCATCAGCACGAGAAATCCATCGAAGCCTACGGCCGGGCTCTGGAAATCAATCCGAACAACCCCAATGTTCTGACGGACAAGGGCGTCATGCACCGTTCCCTGGGCGAGTATCAGGTGGCCCTGGATTGCTTCGCCAAGGCCATCGCCATCGATCCCGGCCATGAGACGGCGCGGATGAACACCGGGGTGGTCCTCTTCCACGACATGGGCGACAAGGCCGGCGCCATCAAGGCCTGGCAGGAGCTGGTGCTGATCAACCCGCAGGCGACGAACGCCGAGGGGCGGCTCGTTGCAGACATGCTCAGGCAGATGGGTGGGGAGCCTGCCTCGAAGGGTGCCGGGCCTCGGCTCCTTGCGCCGGGCGGCGGGTCCTGACCCGGCTTTTCCCTACAGTCTGGGCAGGTAGCGCTCCAGTTCGTAGTTGGTGACCTGCGAACGATACTGGTCCCACTCGACGCGCTTGTTTTCCACGAATTTGGTGAAGATGTGCTCGCCCAGGGCCTCGCGGATGAGGGCGCTGCCGGCCATGGTTTCCAGGGCGGTTTCCAGGCTCCCGGGCAGGCTTTCGATGCCGCGGTCCCGGCGCTGGGCGGCGGACATGACGTAGATGTCCTCTTCCACCGGGGCGGGCAGGGCGTAGTTCTCCTCGATGCCCTTCAGGCCCGCGGCCAGCATGCAGGCGAAGGCCAGGTAGGGGTTGCAGGCCGGGTCCGGGGAACGCAGTTCCACGCGGGTGGCGGCCTCCTTCCCGGGCTTGTACATGGGCACGCGGACCAGGGTCGAGCGGTTGCGGCGGGCCCAGGCGATGTTCGTCGGGGCCTCGAAGCCGGGCACGAGGCGCTTGTAGGAATTGACCCACTGGTTGGTGATGGCCGTGAACTCCCTGCAGTGGCGCAGGAGGCCGGCGATGTAGGCCCGGGCCTCGCGGCTCAGGTGGTGGTCGCCGTCGGCGTCGTAGAAGAGGTTGCGGCCGTTCTTGAACAGGGACTGGTGGACGTGCATGCCGCTGCCGTTCTCGCCGTACAGGGGCTTGGGCATGAAGGTCGCGTAGCAGCCGTTCTGGCGGGCGATCTCCTTGACGACCACGCGGTAGGTGATGGCCGTGTCGGCCATCTTCAGGGCGTCGGCGTAGCGCAGGGCCAGTTCGTGCTGGCTGGGCGCGACCTCGTGGTGGCCGTACTCGACGCCGATGCCCATGGAGCGCAGGCAGGAGATGGTTTCGCGGCGGATGTCCCCGGCCAGGTCCAGGGGCGGGGCGTCGAAATAGCCGCCCGCGTCCAGGGGCTTGGGCGATGTGGCGCTCTCGAAGAGAAAGAACTCCAGCTCCGGCCCGACATAGAATGAGTAGCCCTTGCTCGCGGCCGCCTGCAGGTTGCGCTTCAGGCAGTGGCGGCTGTCCCCGGCAAAGGGTTGTCCGCTTGGCTCCAGGATGTCGCAGAACATGCGCGCGATGGGCGCGGCGGTCTGCCGCCAGGTGACCAGCTGGAACGTGGCCGGGTCCGGAATGGCGATCATGTCGCTTTCTTCAATTCTGCAAAAACCCTCCAGGGACGAGCCGTCGAAACCCATGCCCTCCTCGAAGGCGGCCTCCAGCTCCCCTGGCAGAACCTGGAAACTCTTCAGCGTCCCGAGCACGTCCACGAACCAGAACTGGACCAGCTCGACCCGGTGCTCGCGCACGGCCTTGATGACATCGTCGGAATTCTTGCAGTTGAAGATGGGATATTCGGGCATGTTCTCCTCCGGGCATGGTGATTTGCTGGGCGGAACCTAGCAAAGAGCGGAGGGCTTGTCTTGTTTTTGGGGCTGATTTGCAAAATTGGAAAATGGTCGTGGGGGGCGAAAAATTTTTCGCCCCTACGGATACGGTTGATGCGTGGGAAATTGGCGATGCACGATTATGACGACCAACCGTTGCCGGGCCATGGGCGTGGTGTGGTTGCCGGGCGATGCGCGTAGGGGCGAAAAATTTTTCGCCCCTACACCACCACGAACGGAACCCGCACACCACCACGACGTGATCACCCCCCGCACGCCGCCAGGAATTCATCCACGGCCGCCAACCCACCGGCGTCCATCAGGTTGATGATGTGGCTGCCGATGACGGCCGCGTCGGCCAGGCCGTCCAGCATGCGCACGTGTTCGGGCCTGGAGATGCCGAAGCCCGCGGCGATGGGAAGACCGGCCTTTGTTTTCAGGCCCCTCACATAATCAACCCCTGCCTGGTCCATGGCCGCGCCGGCGCCGGTGATGCCGACCTTCAGCGTCGTGTAGACCAGGCCCGAGGCGCGTTTCAGGACGGCGTCCAGCCGCGGGCCTTCGGTGTCCGGCGAAATGACCATGACCGGGTGCAGGCCGCGCGCCCGCGCCATCTCCGCATAATCCCCGTCGGTCTCGTCCCATGGCAGGTCCGGCAGAATGACCCCGCTGGCCCCGCCGGCCGCCGCTCTGTCCAGGAAACGCCCCAGGCCCATGGCGAAGGGGATGTTGGCGTAGGTCATGAACATGAAGGCCACGTCAAGTTCCCTGGACAGCTTTTCGCAGAGCGCGAAACAGTGCTCGGGCGTGATCCCGGCATCGAGGGCCGCCTGGTTGGCGCGCATGATGGTCGGGCCGTCGGCCAGGGGGTCCGTGAAGGGGATCTGGATCTCGATGAGTCGCACGCCGCGCCGCGCCATGAGCCGGATCAGTTCCTCGTTGGCCTCCAGACTCGGGTAGCCCGCCACCACGTGGGTCATGAGCTGGATGCCGCGCGCGCCTTCGAGCGCCTTGTCGATTCTATTTTCCATGACGCACCTCGTTCTCCAGAAAGGCGATCCAGTTGTCGCGGTCGAGTTCCATTGCCGTGATGAAGATGTCCTTGTCGCCGCGCCCCGAGATGTTGACGACCATGATCTCTTCCCTGGGCAGAGTCGGGGCCAGTTCCATGGCCCGGGCCACGGCGTGGGACGATTCCAGAGCCGGGATGATGCCCTCCAGCCGGGTCAGGCGTTTGAAGGCGTCCAGCGCCTTGACGTCGGTGATGGGCGCGAACTCGATGACCTTGCGGTCGTAGAGCCAGGCCAGCTCCGGGCCCACGCCGGCGTAGTCGAGGCCGGCCGAGACCGAGTGGGTGTCCTGCAGCTGGCCGCTCTCGTTCTGCAGGAAATAGCTCTTGTAGCCCTGCACGATGCCGACCTTGGGCGTGGAGCCGAAGCGGGCTGCGTTATCGCCGATGGCCGGTCCGCGTCCGCCGGCCTCGGCGCCGTGGAAGCGGATGCCCTTTTCCTCCAGAAAGGGGTGGAAGAGGCCGATGGAGTTGGACCCGCCGCCAACGCAGGCCACCAGATGGTCGGGCAACCGGCCTTCGCGCTCCATGATCTGGGCGCGCACCTCGCGGCCGATGACGGACTGGAAGTCGCGGACCATGACCGGGTAGGGGAAGGGGCCCAGGGCCGATCCCAGGATGTAGTGCGTGTCCTTCAGGTTCTGGATCCAGTATTTCAGTGTCGCGTTGACCGCGTCTTTGAGGGTCTTCGTGCCGTCGGTGACGGGCACGACCTGTGCGCCGAGAAGCTTCATGGCGTACACGTTGGGGTACTGGCGGCGGACGTCGACCTCGCCCATGAAGACCTTGCACTCAAGCCCGAAGCGCGCGGCCACCGTGGCCGAGGCCAGGCCGTGCTGGCCTGCGCCGGTCTCGGCGATGATCTTGGTCTTGCCCATGCGCCTAGCCAACAGGGCCTGACCGAGGGCGTTGTTGATCTTGTGCGCGCCGGTGTGGGCCAGGCCCTCGAGCTTGAGGTAAATCTTGCAGCCGCCCAGTTCGCGGGTCAGGTTCTCGGCGAAATAGAGGGGCGTGGGGCGGCCGCAGTAGTTCTGGTAGAGGTCGGCCAGCTCGGCCGTGAAGTCGGGCTCGTCCTTGTACCTCAGGTAGGCCCGCTCCAGCTCTTCCAGGGCCGGGACAAGCATCTCCGGCACGTAACGGCCGCCGTAGGGGCCGAAATGGCGCGGGAGCATGTCGGATACTCTGCTCATGGTTTTCCTCGCAGTATGTTGAAGGCGCTGCGCACTTTGCCGTGATCCTTGATCCCGGGCGCGCTTTCCACGCCGGAATTGAGGTCGAAGCCGGCCGCGCCGGTGGTTTTCATGGTTTCCAGGTTGTGGGGGCCAAGCCCGCCGGCCAGGTACCAGGGATGAGGGCATTTGAGCCGCTTCAGATGTTCCGGGTCCAGGCTTGTGCCGTGCCCGCCGCCGCTTCTGCCGCTGTCGAGCAGGATGGCGCGACAGACCGGGGCGAACAACTCCATGTCCGCGAGCAGCAGATCCAGCGTTGGATAGCGCTGGGGCCACAAGACCTTGATGACGCGTTCCGGCCTCAGGGCCCGGCACTGCTCCACGGTGTGTCCGCCGTGGAGCTGAAGCAGATCGAGGCCTGCCGCCGTGGCGATGGCGCTGATTTCCTCCACGCCCTGACGCACGAAGACTCCGGTTTTGAGCGCGTGGCAGGGCTGTTGGGTGGCGACCCAGGCCTGCGAGACGTTTCTGGGGCTCTCCGGGTGAAAGATGAAGCCCAGGAGGTCGATGCCGAGCGTGTCGCAGAATTCGACGTCCTCGGCCTTGGTCATGCCGCAGACCTTGAGGATCATGGCCTGCCTCCCTTCAGCGCCGCCAGGCCCTGGCCTGGGTCGCCGTGCTCCATGAGTGCCGTGCCGATCAGCAGCGCGTCCAGTCCGGCGGCCCTCAGTTCCCGGACCTGATCGGGGGTGGAGATGCCGCTGGCGCCGATCCAGGTCTCCCCGGCCTCCTTGCGCCGCACCAGGTCCAGGCAGCGGCCCAGGTCCGTGGCCAGGGTCTCCAGGTCACGGTTGTTGACCTGGATGATGCGAGCGCCGATTTCCTTGGCCCGGTCCAGGTCCTTTTCGTCGAAGACCTCCACCACCGGTTCGAGTCCGCGGACCAGGCAGAGGCCGTGCAGGAAGGCCAGTTCGTCCTGACCCTTGAACATGCGCACGATGAGCAGGATGGCCGAGGCCGGCGTGGC
>DPKT01000296.1 GCA_003542385.1 Desulfomicrobium sp. | reverse complement strand
TCGGCAAGAACGGCAACCTGGCCGCCAACGCCGCGGCCCTGATCATGCTCGGCGCCTCGGCCGTGCAGATCGGCAAGTACGCCATGCAGGCCGCGGCCGGGTGCGTGGGCTCCGAGTCCGACCGCTGCAACGTGTGCAACATCGGCGTCTGCCCCAAGGGCATCACCTCCCAGGATCCGCGCGTGTACCGCCGACTCGATCCGGAGAAGGTCGCCGAACGGCTGGTGGACCTCTACGTCAGCTTCGACACGGAACTGAAGAAGATCGTCGCCCCCCTGGGCCGCTCCACCTCGCTGCCCATCGGCATGTCCGACGCCCTGGGCATCGCCGACAAGGACGCGGCTGACAGACTGGCCATCAAGTACGTGGTGTAGGGAGAGAAGCGGATATGCAGAACAACACATTCATTGCGGGCAAGGAAAACGGCGTGCGCCTGGAATCGCGCATCCTGGAGGAACGCATCCAGGATGCCGTGCGTCAGGGAGCGCGCGAACTGACCATCGAGGCCTGCGGCCAGCACGGCCTGGGCGGCCGTCTGTGGGTGGCCAAGGACGAGCCCATTCATGTCACCATCACCGGCGCGCCGGGCCAGCGCATGGCCTCCCTGGGCGTGCCCGGCACCTTCATCGAGGTCATGGGACCGGCCTCGGACGACACGGGCTGGCTCAACGCCGGCGCCGAAGTCGTGGTGCACGGCAATGCCGGCAACGGCACCTGCAACGCCATGGCCCAGGGCAAGGTCTTCGTCGGAGGCGACGTCGGGTCCCGCTCCATGACCATGACCAAGCAGAACCCGCGCTTTCCCGCCCCGGAACTGTGGGTCCTGGGCCAGGCCGGGGACTACTTCGCCGAGTTCATGGCCGGCGGCGTGGCCGTGGTCTGCGGCGTGGACGCCATCGACCAGGCCTCCACCCTGGGCTACCGGCCCTGCGTGGGCATGGTCGGCGGCCGCATCTTCTACCGCGGCCAGGAGCAGACAGTCAGCGCGGCCGATGCCATCCATGCCCCCATCACCGACGACGACTGGGCCTGGCTGACCGAAAACCTCAAGCAGTTCCTGAACAAACTGGGCAAGGACAGCCTCTTCGACACGCTTGCTTTGCGCGAGGAGTGGCATCTGGCCCGGGCCAAGACGCCGCACGAGAAGATCACCAGAAAGCGCAAGTCCATGTCCGAGTTCCACGCCAAGGTCTGGGACATGGAGCTCGGCCGCGGCGGCCTGGTCGGCGACCTGACCTCGGTGGACCGCTCGCCCATCGGCCTCATCACCACGGGCGAGCTGCGCCGCAATGTGCCCGTCTGGGAAAACTGCAAGTACATGCCGCCCTGCCAAGCCAGCTGCCCCTCGGGCATCCCCGTGCAGAAGCGCTGGCAGCTCATCCGCGAAGGCCGCTTGGCCGAGGCCGTGGATCTGTCCCTGGAATACACGCCCTTCCCGGCCACGGTCTGCGGCTACCTCTGCCCCAACCTGTGCATGGAAGGCTGCACGCGCGGCCTGGGTAGCCTCAAGCCCGTGGACGCCAAGATGCTCGGCAAGGAGGGCATCAATGCCCACCCGCCCATGCTGCCCCTGTCCTCGGACAAAAAGGTGGCCGTCATCGGCGGCGGCCCGGCCGGCATTTCCGTGGCCTGGCAGCTGCGCCTCAAAGGCCACAAGGCGTCGGTCTTCGACATGGACGAGAAGCTCGGCGGCAAGCTGCAGGCCTCCATCCCGGCGAACCGCATCCCGCCCGAGGTGCTGGCGGCGGAACTTGACCGCGCCCGCGAGGTCATCCCCCACGTGCGTTTGGAAAAGAAGCTGACCCGCGAGGACTTCGAGGCCATCAGGAAGGACTACGACTTCATCGTCCTGGCCACCGGCGCCCAGCGCCCACGCACCCTGCCCGTACCCGGCAACGAGCGGCTCGTCACGGCTCTCGATTTCCTCAAGGCCGCCAAGCACGGCGACGGCAAGGTCGGTGAGCGCGTGGTCGTCATCGGCGCCGGCAACGTGGGCTGCGACGTGGCCACCGAGGCCGCGCGACTGGGGGCCAAGAGCCTGACACTGATCGACGTGCAGAAACCCGCATCCTTCGGCAAGGAGCGCGAGGAGGCCGAAAAGGCCGGGGCGCAGTTCATGTGGCCCTGCTTCACCAAGGAGATCACGGCCGAGGGCGTGGTCCTGACCGACGGACGGGTTCTGCCGGCCGACACGGTGGTCATCTCCATCGGCGACACGCCGGACCTGGAGGCCTTCCCCGAGAACATCGCCCGCGAACGCGGCTTCATCACGGTCAACGAGGTCAACCAGACCACGGACCCGCACGTCTTCGCCATCGGCGACCTGGTCAAGCTGGGCTTACTCACCCAGGCCATCGGCGACGGCCGCCGCGCTGCCCAGGCCATCGACGACATCGTGGCCGGCCGCCGGCCCCTGTCCGTCACGGCCGACATGATGGAGGAGCTCAAGACGCGCATCGAATACATGGACCCGGGCAACCACATGTCCGAGACCATCGACTACTCGCGCATGAACCTGGCCTACTTCGACCCGCGCCTGGGCGGTTTCGAGAGCCTGGACCAATGCGCCGAGGAGTGCTCGTCCTGCGGCGTGTGCCGCGACTGCGGCATCTGCGAGGCCATCTGCCCCCGCGGCGCCATCAGCCGCCAGGCCCTGCCGGACAACGAGTTCGCCATGGTCTGCGACAACGAGAAATGCATCGGCTGCGGCTTCTGCGCCGGAGCCTGCCCGTGCGGCATCTGGACGCTGATTCCGAACACGCCGCTGGGATAACCGGCGGCGACTCCGGACGACGAACGCGGAGTCATTCAACGATATCGAAGGGGGGAAGGCGACTTTCCCCCCTTTTTTGCATGGTTGGCGGCGAAAACTGTGATGGGGAAAACGGAGTGTCGTAACGGGTCCGACTGAAATCAAGACTGCGCTTTCAGCAGATAGCTTGAGCTGCGGCCGTTGGCCGCGGATTTGACCAGCACGCCCTTGGCCAGCAGATCGGAAATGTCGCGCAAGGCTGTGTCCTGCGAGCATTTGGCGATGGCGGCCCATTTGCTGCTGGTCAGCTTTCCCTCGAAACCACCCAGCAGTTTGTTGAGGACCTTGATCTGACGCTCGTTCATGGACACTTTGCCCCAGCGGTTCCAGAAGACGGCCTTTCCCAGGACGGATGAAAGCATGTCGTCAGCGCCCTGAACGGCGCGCAGCAGGCATCCCAGAAACCATTCGAGCCAGTCCGTAATCTCAAGATCACCCTTCTGGGTGCGTTCCAGCCAGTCGTAGTAATCCTTGCGTTCACGCTGCAATTGCGACGACAAACTGTAATAACGCTGCGCGCAGAGGTCCGCCCGTGCCAGGGCCATGTCACCCACGGCACGGGCGATGCGGCCATTGCCGTCATCGAAGGGATGGATAGTCACGAGCCAGAGGTGGGCGATCCCCGCCTTGATGACAGGATCATCATGAGCCGGCGCGTTGAACCAATGAAGAAACTCGGACATCTCGCCATCGAGCATGGCTGCCGGAGGCGCCTCGTAGTGGACTCGGCGGCGCTGAACAGGACCGGACACGACCTGCATCGGCCCCAGACTGTCGTCACGCCAGGCGCCGACACGAATCCTGGCCAGACCGCTGTAGCCTGTTGGGAACAAGGCCGCGTGCCAACCGAGTAGCCGTTCGACGGTCAGGCTCTCGGCGTGGCGTTGCGTTGCATCCAGCACCATGTCCACCACGCCGTCAACATGACGGTCGGCCGGGGCCAACGCCCCGATATCCAGGCCAAGACGTTTGGCGATGGACGAACGGACCGACTCGGGGCTGAGTTTTTCGCCCTCGATTTCGCTGGTTTTGAGCACATCCATCGACAAAACCCGAAGTGTCGCCTCGTCGCGCAATTCCAGGCCGATATCGTGCATCCGCCCCAGCAGATGCCCCTGGGCCAGGCGGACGCGTGAAAGCAGCGGCAACAGCCTCTTCAGGTCATAAACCCAATGCGGCCATGCGTCCTGTTGCCAGACATACCGTTTTTCTCCGCTAAACATGCGGTGATTGTGCGGCGTATTCACCGCACTGTCAAGGCAGGTTCGGCTTACCGGGTGGATGAACGTGAAGGTTCGTCATAACCGATTTGGGATTCCTTTATTTTCGAGCAGCATCCTGTCCTCGCCACTGCATGCGCAATCTTTGGCGATGCCGGACTCGTAACGAGGAACAGCAACCAGATCTTGTGCGGATCTTCCCTGCAGATTTCGAAGTTGCCTGCCATCGGGGATCACCGCATCCGTGGCCTGAAAGATCCGTTGAAGTACATACTTCGGGCCGGTTCACTCACTCCCAATCCCATACCGCCTCATCTGGCTCCACACACTGGTCCTCGAAATCCCCAGCATCCTCGCCGCCTCGGACCTGTTTCCCCCGGCCTCTTTCAGGGCCTTGCGCAGGTGCTCTTTCTTGATCTCGTCGAGGCTCCTGCCCGAGACCTCGCCGGGGAGGCAGACCGCGGGTTGGCTGAAAATCTCGGCCGGCAGGTCGCGCGGTTCGATCATTTCGGTCTTGCAGGCCACCAATGCGTACTCGAAGGCGCTTCTGAGTTCGCGCACGTTGCCGGGCCAGGGATGGCGCAGGAGCAGGGTCATGGCTTCGCGGGAGATGCCGCGGACCTGCTTGCCCGACTTCATCCGGCTGCGACGGAAAAAGTGCGCGGCCAGGAGGGCTATGTCCTCCCGCCGGTCGCGCAGGGGCGGAATGCGGATGGGGATGACGTTGATGCGGTAGTAGAGGTCCTGGCGAAACTGTCCCTTGGCCACCAGTTCCGGCAGGTCGCGGTTGGTGGCAGTGATGATGCGGGCGCGGACAGGGATGGGGCGGTGGTCGCCGACGCGCTCGATGACCTTCTCCTCCAGAACGCGCAGGAGCTTGACCTGGGTGGCCATGGGCAGGTCGCCGATCTCGTCGAGGAAGATGTCGCCGTCGGCCGCGCTCTCGAAACGGCCGGCCCTGTCCTTGTGGGCCCCGGTGTAGGCGCCCTTGACGTGGCCGAAGAGCTCGCTCTCCAGCAGCGATTCGTTCAAGGCCGCGCAGTTGACCTTGATGAAGGGCCGCTCCCGGCGCGGCCCGGCGTCGTGGATGGCCTTGGCCACCAGTTCCTTGCCCGTGCCGCTCTCGCCGTAGATGACCACGGGCGTATCGGTCCGGGCCACGCCGTCGATGAGGTCGAAGACCTGCTGCATGCGCGGGTCCCGGCCGACCATGCCGTGATAGCTGTCCTCGGCCGACAGTTCTCGCCGGAAGATCTCGATCTGCTCCTCCTTGTCCACCAGGTCGGAAATGTCCGTGATGGTCTCCACGGCGCCGATGACCGTGCCGTCGGCGTCGCGCAGCACAGAGGCGTTCTTGACCACGGGCACGCGCGTCCCGTCACGGCGGACAAGAGCGCACTTCTGGCGGCGCAGCTCGCCCTTCTCGAACATGACGCAGAAATGGCATTGGGGGATGCCCCGAGCCAGCTCGCACGTCGAGCAGCCGAGAATGGAGCACGACGAGCCGATGAGATCCTCGCGGACATAACCGGTCATCTCCACCAGAGCCTGATTCACGGACACGATCTGCCCGTCCGGCGTGACGATCATGACCCCGTCCTGGATGGTGTTGACCACGGTCTTCCAATATTGGTTCAGATTTTCTTCCACGTGTTCACCTGTCGACCTTGTCGTTATCTTTCTGAACAGTCCATGTTCACCTGTTTATAATATGAACACGCAAAGAACAAGGGTCCGGACGGCATATCGTAGCCGAAGGCCTTGAAGTTGCGATTTTTAATCCACAATTTCAGATAGATGAAACAATAAATACTTCCGACTCCCAGGCGGCGCAGGCCCCTGGCACGGCCTTCGCTTTGTCGGGGACATGAAATGCTTCGACGCGTTGAAACTCACGGATTCCGCGACTCGGATCGACATGCGCAACAGCATGGATTTCTTCTGCATGCTCAAGACCTGCGCCCTGATCAAAAGGCTCGCCCCCGGCGAGAGCGTGCACATCCTGGCCAACGACAGAAATTTCCTCGCGGACCTGCAGCGCGTGCATCCCGACTGCACCTTCGAGACCGTATCCTGCGTCATGGGCTTCGAAGAGAACGCGGACTTCCTCGTCCGCGTCGCCAGAGCCGTCTCCCAGGCCGACAAGCGGTAGCACGAAGGACAAAATGTCCAATCGAATCCATCGGAGAATAGTATGAAAATGAACCGCAGATCATTCATCGCTTCCGGCCTTGCCGTTGCCGCGGGGACGGCCGCCAGACCTGCTCGGGCGCTGGCCGGCGATGATGGCCCCGCTGCGCGAGAGGCCGTGGTCCTGGCCACCCTGCTCGACCTGTCCAAATGCATCGGCTGCGGGGCCTGCGTCGAGGCCTGCCGCGAGGCCAACGCCCAAAGGTTTCCCGAGCCCGTCAAACCTTTCCCGAAGATGTACCCGTCCCGGGTCAAGGCCGCGGACTGGAGCGACAAGCGCGACGTGGACGACCGCCTGACGCCCTACAACTGGCTCTACATCCAGACGGCTTCGGGGGAGTACGACGGCAGGCCCTTCGAGCTGAACATCCCGCGGCGCTGCCTGCACTGCCAGAACCCGCCCTGCGCCAACCTCTGCCCCTGGGGCGCGGCGTCCAAGGACGGACGCGGCATCGTGGCCATCAACGACGAGATCTGCCTGGGCGGCTCCAAGTGCAAGGACGTCTGCCCGTGGCACATCCCCGAGCGCCAGACGGGCGTGGGCCTGTACCTGAAGCTCGCCCCGAGCTTTGCGGGCAACGGCGTCATGTACAAGTGCGACCGCTGCCGGGACCGCGTCGCAGCCGGCGGCACGCCGGCCTGTATCGAGGTCTGCCCCGAGGGCGTGCAGACCATCGGGCCGCGCGACGAGATTCTGGCCAAGGCCCGAAAGCTGGCCGAGGAGATCGGCGGCTTCATTTACGGCGACACGGAAAACGGCGGCACCAACACCTTCTACGTCTCACCCGTGCCCTTCGATGCCCTGAACCAGGCCGTTGAGACCGGACCGGGGCGTCCGCATCTGGCCGCCGTCGGCAATCCCTTCACCACCGAAGACATCCTGGCCCGGGCCGTCTACGCCGCACCCCTGGCCGGACTGGCCGCCGGGGCGTTGCACCTCATCCGCGGCGCAGCCTCGGAGGACGACCATGAATGAGCGCACCCTGAACCTCATCTTCCGCCTGACGGTCTTCGCCCTGCTCTTCACGGGCTTCGCGCAGATGCCCATCTTCGCGCGCTACTACCTGGCCGACGTGCCGGGCTTCGCCTGGACGGCCGACTACTACCTGAACCACGTCCTGCACTACGGCCTGGCCGCCGTCCTGCTGGTCTTCCTGGGCTGGCGGCTGCCCCTGGCCATGAAGCGAAGATGGACTCCCGGCAGGCTGCTCCTGGCCCTGTGCTGGGCCGGAGTCGTGCTCACGGGCCTCGTGCGGGTCATGAAGAACCAGCCCGACGTGTTCTTTTCCCCGACCTTCGTCATGGCCGTGGACTGGGCGCACCTGGGTTTCGTCATGCTGCTGGGCGCAGTCAGCCTGGGCAGGCGCTTGGCGACCGGGAACAGGGCAACTGCGGCGCCGTAATTTTTCCCGACGGCCCTTCCGCCGCCCGTTGCCGACTCTCGTCGGGCGCGGAAAGGGCCGGACCGAACCTTCCAGACATCAGACAAATCATCTTCAAGGAGTTTCCATGGTTCCCAAACGTATCGTCGTCATCGGAGGCACAGCCGCCGGACCCAAGGCCGCGGCCAGGGCCAGCCGCCTTGATCAGAACGCGGAGGTCATCCTCCTGCAGAAGGCCCCGGAGCTGTCCATGGCCTCTTGCGGCTACCCCTACTACGTCTCCGGGACGTTCAAGGAACGCGAAAAGCTGCTGTGCACCCCGGCCGGCGTGGTCCGCGACCCGTCATTCTTCGCCGGGGCCAAGGGCATCACGGCCATGGTGCATACCGAGGCCGTGCGCATCGATCGCGAGGCCAAGGTCGTGAACTGGATCAACGCCGCCGGCGAGACCGGCATGCTGGCCTACGACAAGCTCATCCTCTGCACCGGCTCGGTGCCGAAGATGCCGCCCATCCCGGGCCGCGACCTGCAGGGCGTGACCACCCTGAACTCCATGGCCGACGCCGACCGCATGCGCGACTGGGCCGAGCACGGCCGGGGCAAGCGCGCCGTCATCGTCGGAGGCGGCCTCATCGGCATGGAAGCCTGCGAGGCCCTGCACGAATCCGGCGTCCATGTCACCGTGGTCGAGGCCCTGCCGCAGGTTCTGGGCTTTCTCGACACCGAGCTGGCCCTGCTGGTGGAGAACCACGCCCGCTCCAAGGGCGCTGACATCCTGACCGGCACGGGCATCGCCGCCATCGAGGGCCAAGACGGACACGTCACGGGCGTGCGCCTTGCCGACGGCCGCGAGCTGCCCTGCGACCTGGTGGTCATGGCCATCGGCGTGGCCCCCAACACGGCCCTGGCCAAGGAGGCCGGCCTTGAGATCGGCCCCTTCGGCGGCATCGTCGTCAACGACTTCATGGGCACCTCGGACCCGGACATCTATGCCGCGGGCGACTGCGTCGAAGTCACCAACCGGCTGACGGGCAAGAAGATGTTCGCCCCCTACGGCGACCTGGCCAACCTCGAAGGCCGCGTGGCCGGCGAGAACGCCGTGCTCGGCGACACGGTGCGCTTCCCCGGCACCATCGGCAGCGGCATCTGCAAGGTCTTCGACTTCACCGCCGCCTCCACGGGCCTGTCCGAACGCCGGGCCCGCGAAGCCGGCTTCGACGTGGTCACGGCCGTCAACGCCAGCCCCGACAAGCCCGGATTCATGAACGCAAAACCCCTGGTCTCCAAGATGATCGCCGACCGCGCCACGGGCCGCATCCTGGGCTTTGCCTGCGTGGGCCAGGGCGACGTCAACCGCCAGGCTTCGGAAATGGCCGTGGCCGTGGCCGCGGGCTGGACCGTTGACGAGATGGCCATGGCCGACCTGCCCTACGCGCCGCCCTACTCCCTGGCCATCGACCACTGCATCGCCACCGCCCACATCCTGCAGAACAAGATGCGCGGCCTCATGACCGGCATCTCCGCCGTGGAGGCCAAGGCCCTGTTCGACGCCGGCGGGCCCCTTTACGTCCTCGACGTGCGCGGCCCCGAGGAGTTCAAGGAAATGCGCCTTGGACGCGGCGAGAACCTCATCCCCCTGGGCCAGCTGCGCAAGCGTGTGTCCGAACTGCCCGAGGACAGGAGCGCGACCATCCTGTCCTTCTGCAAGGTCTCCATGCGCGGCTACGAGGCCCAGCGCATCCTGGAAAAGGAAGGCTACACCGACGTGCGCGTCATGGAAGGCGGCCTCATGGCCTGGCCGTACGCCAAGGAACGATAGCGCCCCTCCGTGAAAGGGTCGAAAGCCCCCGCACAGCCATTCTGTGCGGGGGCTTTCGACCCTTCGGAGAGAGTTCAGGAGGTTCGCCCCGCCACAGCATGCCGTGGGGGGCCTTGTGGCATATCTAGATGAGTTCTTTGACCTTGTTCATCAATTCCGTGCTGTCGTAGGATTTGACCACGTACGCGTCGGCGGCGATGGATTTGAGGT
>DPKT01000283.1 GCA_003542385.1 Desulfomicrobium sp. | reverse complement strand
TGGCCATGAACGACGAGGAGACCGTGGCTCTGGTTGCCGGCGGGCACACCTTCGGCAAGTGCCACGGCGCCGGCCCCGCCACCCATGTCGGCCCCGAGCCGGAAGCCGCGCCCCTCGAGGAACAGGGCCTGGGCTGGAAGAGCTCCTTTGGCAGCGGCAAGGGCGGCGACACCATCGGCAGCGGCATCGAAGGCGCCTGGAAGCCCAACCCGACCACCTGGGACATGGGCTATCTCAAGGTGCTCTTCAAGTACGAGTGGGAGCTGCTCAAGAGCCCGGCCGGGGCCTATCAATGGCTGGCCAAGGATGTGGAGCCCGAGGACATGGTCGTCGACGCCCACAATCCGTCCAAGAAGGTCCGGCCCATGATGACCACGGCCGACCTGTCCTTCAAGTTCGATCCGGTTTATGAAAAGATTGCCCGGCGCTACCTGGAAAACCCCCAGGAATTCGCCGACGCCTTCGCCCGTGCATGGTTCAAGCTGACGCACAGGGACATGGGCCCGCGCTCGCGCTACCTCGGCCCTGACGTCCCGGCCGAAGATCTGATCTGGCAGGACCCGGTGCCTGCCGTGGACCACAAGCTCGTCGACGACAAGGATGTCGCCGACCTCAAGGGCAAAATCCTGGCCGCGGGACTGACGGTCCAGCAGCTGGTCGTCACGGCCTGGGCCTCGGCCTCCACCTTCCGCAACTCCGACAAGCGCGGCGGCGCCAACGGTGCGCGCATCCGCCTGGCTCCCCAGAAGGACTGGGAGGTCAACCAGCCTGCGGAACTCAAGGCCGTGTTGCAGAGTCTCGAAAAGATTCAGCAGGAGTTCAACGCCGCACAGACCGGCGGCAAGAAGGTCTCCCTGGCCGACCTCATCGTTCTGGGCGGCTGCACGGGCATCGAGCAGGCCGCCAGGAACGCCGGCCACGACGTGACCGTGCCCTTCGCGCCCGGCCGGACCGACGCCACCCAGGAACAGACCGACGTTGAGTCCTTCACCGTCCTCGAACCCGTGGCCGACGGTTTCCGCAACTACCTCAAGGGCAGGTACTCGGTTTCGGCCGAGGAACTGCTGGTCGACCGGGCGCAGCAGCTGAACCTGACAGCGCCCGAAATGACGGTGCTCATCGGCGGCATGCGCGCCCTGAGCGCCAACTTCGGGCAGTCCGCGCACGGCGTCTTCACCAGCCGTCCCGGAACGTTGACCAACGACTTCTTCGTGAACCTGCTGGACATGGGTGTTGAATGGAAGCCCGCGCAGGGGGCCGAAGGCGTGTACGAAGGCCGCGACCGCGCCACGGGCGAGCTGAAGTGGACCGGCACCCGCGTCGACCTGGTCTTCGGGTCAAACTCCCAACTGCGGGCCGTGGCGGAAGTCTACGGCTGCGCGGATTCGCAGGAGAAATTCCTGCATGACTTCGTGGCGGTGTGGGACAAGGTCATGACCCTCGACCGTTTCGACCTCGCCTGATCCCTTCACCATGCCAGACGGCCCGGCGAAAGATGTCTTCCGCCGGGCCGTTTTCCCCACCCGTTCCTTCCCGATCCAGACAAGCCGTCAGGACGTCAGTCGGCCGCGAATATGCCTCCAACGCGATCCGTTTTCATCGCATGGCCGCACGCGACGCAAAACCTAAAGCATCACTTTAAAATATTGACCGGCGATCCCAGGCGTCGAAGCCCCTTGCTACCTTGCGGGGAGCGTGAACCATTCCCCGGGCTTCGGCAAAAGGAAACGCGACGGGTCGACGCCATGGCGCTGCAGGGCCGCTCCGAGATCCCGGCGCGGGTCGTCGTAGCCTTCGTCGGCCATGGCAAAGACTTCGTACTGCGTGCCCACGGCATGCCTCCCGCCGAGATCGAGGAAGGTCTGCACGGCCTCTTCGGGGTTCATGTGGTTGTAGGCCATGAACCACCTGGGTTCGTAGGCGCCCACGGGAATGAGGCTCAGGCGCGGCGAGCCGTATTTCGTCAGGACTTCTTCGGACAGGGCCTTGGCATAGCCCGCGTCGGCCAGGAAATAGACCGGGCCGCCCGGGGCCTCGATGACGAACGCGCCCCACAGTGCCTCCATGCGGTCGAAGAGGCCGCGGGCCGACCAGTGCTGCATGGGTTCCAGGTGCTGCCTTTCGTATGAACTGGGAGGGCGTTACGGATGGGAATTGCCAGATACCAGCCTTCTCTCGCGTTGGATCAGGAACAGATTGCGGAAGTAAATTATGAAACCTGTGGACTGTCCGATAATGAAGACAATATCGTTACGTAAGAGTGCGTAAATGAGAAGAAAAAAGCTCCCCAGCAAGCTGAAATACCAGAAACTGACAGGGATGACGCTCCTTTTTTCCTTTTCAGATACGATCCACTGCAAAAAAAATCTCATGAAAAACAAACTCTGACCAAGGAATCCTATTGTCAGCAACCACCAATGGGATGATGAATCCATGACTATACCAATGTTAAAAATTCGAGAATCATATTCGGGTCTTGTACGAAGTAGGCAGTGCTGCAAATGTTATCTATCGCATGTTCGTTGTCGCGATATGGTAGCAGATATGGCGCTTTTTCATCCACCGCACCGCCAGAAGATCGTAAGCCGAGGCCCAGGCCCGATCCCAGATTCCATACTTTGAGACCCCCTTGGTGCGGGGCCGGTGGTTGACCCGCACCTCGGCGACCCGGGCCCCCTCCAGTTTCATGAGCGTAGGCAAGAATCTGTGCATGCCCGTGAACATCGGAATGTTCCTGAGCATATCGGCCCGCATCACCTTCAGCGAACACCCCGTGTCGCGGACCGTCTCCTGGCTGATCACATTGCGGATCAAGTTTGCGACGCGTGATGCATGACGTTTGACAATGCTGTCCTGTCTTTTGGCCCGCCACCCGATGACCATGTCCACTCCGTCGTAGACGAGGAGCATGGCGGGTATGTCGGCCGGGTCGTTTTGCAGATCCGCATCCAGTGTCACCACCGCATCGCCCCGGGCACATCTGAAGCCCGCGGCAAAGGCCGCAGACTGTCCGCAGTTACGTGCAAACGAGACGTAGCGGACGCAATCGTCTTTGTCGGAAAGACTGCGGATGATGTCCAGACTGCGATCTGAACTGCCGTCATCGACGAAGACAAGTTCCCACACACAGGTCTGGTTGGACATCGCTTTCGTCACTTCATTGTACAATTCCTGAATATTTTCCTCTTCATTGTATACTGGAACTACTAGAGATATCATGTTTGCTGGGCTATTCGTCATTGAACACCTTTTGATTTGCATGAAGATTTGAAAAAAGCATAGAGTAGCAATAAAAATGCAAAATTTGCAAATATAATAACAAAGTAATGGCTATAAAAAAATGGGCCGACATAAACAATCGAGTTCATGTCTATCCGTTTTTTAATGGAAAATCGAGATGATGCAGGCAAAATTCGTTCAGAGACCATGTCTTGGCCAACAGTCAAAGCTATTGCGTGATGAAATTGTGGCCATTGAGCATCGTGCAGACGTCCCCCTCCGCCACCAGTCACGACATATTCAACCCCACGAAGACGCGTCCGATTGTATCCGTGAAAGTCAGCGGCCACGACGTAATCAATTTTCAGGTCTTCGAAAATCTGCATGAGCTCATTTTCATCTGCGGTATGTCGTTCTTTCATGTCCGGGGAAACCCATGGCGGGATGTGCATGAAGACAAAACGGTTACGGTATGCAGAAAGTGTTTTGCTATCAATGGAGCGAAGGTAATTCAATGATTCTCGATTGGAAAATCGCTTATCAAGATGGCTGATGAAAATGAAGATGTTGTCATCGTAAACAAATGAAAAATTTCGCGGGCCGTAATCCCGTTCGAACGAAGTCAATGGATAATCTACCGGATCGACGTCATGATTGCCTGGAGTGAAAAAAACAGGACACGAGAAACCGTAATCAGGCGCTTTCCGTTTGAAATATGCATGCTGATTCATGGTGCCGTCATTTACCCAGTCCCCGAGAATGACGACAAACGCCGGCTGCGCCTTGTCGATATCTTCGGCCAAAGCCTCGAAAGTGGCAGAACTGCGCGGGTCGCCCACAATGACGAAAGTGAACGGCTTGTTCGCATCGGATGCGGCCAAGGACGCACGTACACTCGCGAAGTTGCCGAAATTTTTTGGCAATTCAGACTGGAGGGCGTCGCGTGTCACGACAAAGGAATAGATCTGGAGTCCGGCCGCAAGGACATAGAGACTGCCCAGCGCCCACAAAGCACATCGCGCCCATGCTGCTTTCAGGCTTCCCCGGGTTGCATTTGAAGAGTTTGTCGAGCTCATGTCATTGCTTGCCTTGATGATTGAGGGCGATGATAGACAACTTCTTGCCGGACAGGTCGTATACATCCATGCGCGCCCCAGGCTCATACCCGCGCACCTTGTCCGGCAGAACCGGATTGTCCTTGCGGGAAACGAAATAAACCTTTTCAGGCAGTTCCATGTCGGAATACGCAGCCTGGTCCAACGGTTTGCGGCCGATGACCCAGGAATCCTGAAACTTGAGGGAACCGTCGCCCAACACCGGCCCATCGACAGTAAATGACCGGATTTCCTCAAGAGGAACGGACATGTTCCCGGCGGAAGGCTGGAGAACGGCCGGCAAGGCCAGACAGCAGAGCCCGAGAATCGTGAGTTTGGCCACGAACAGCTCCGGCAGGCGCTGGGAGCGCCAGGCGCGGTACAGAAGCGCAGCGGCCAGCAGCGACGTCGCCGCGATCCCGCCCAGTTCCAGACCGTCCAGGGCGGGAAATCGTGGCCACAGCCCGGACAGGGCGACCGGGATGCCGATGCACGCGAGACCGAAAACCATGGAATTCGCCGCAACGAGCAGCCTCCCGAAGCGTTCGCCCTTTTCCGGGTCGCGCAGCAGGCCCGTCACGTACACGCCCATGAGCTGGCACAGCGGGATGAGGACGGGCAGCAGATAGCGGTCCTTCTTTTCCGGGACGAGCATGAGCAGAAGGACGCAGCCGATACTCCACAGCACCGGGCGCCAGTACTGCAGCAGCGGCTGGACCAGCGGGCGCGCATGACCCGGCCAGAGCGCGGCGCACGCAAGCAGGGCCCATATCCCCGTCATCAGCGGAAACTGCAGGTAGAACCAGAACGGCTTGGTGTGCTCCACGAGCCAGGCCGATTGTTCCGTGGACACCATGCGGGAGAAATCATGCGGCATGGCCAGCCAGGCGGCGGTGAACCAGACGGATGACAGCGCGATGCCGATCCCAAGAGCCAGTCCCAATTCCTTCCCGTGGGCCCGGACCCCTTTCCAGCCGCCCGTAGAGAGGAGGGCCACGGTGAAGGGCAGCAGCAGGGCGTAGTAGCTGACCGGTCCCTTGCTCAGTCCGGAAAGACCGAGCAGCAGCCCCGTCCCGACGGCCATTTTTTTTCTGGGGACTGAGGAGTCGACAATCACCGCCATGCCCCACAGGGCGGCCAGCATGAAGGCGTGACAATAGATGTCCCAGCTGTTGCGCCGGGCCATGAGCACGAACATGTAGCTCGTGGCCAGGAAGGCCGTTGCCCACGCGGCGGCGACCGTGCTCCCGGTCCAGTGACGGGTCAGCCCGAAGAGCGAAACGGCGAGGAGCAGGGCGGCCAGGGCGGAGGGCACGCGGTTCACGGACAGGTTCGTGTCCTGCCCGTCGTTGCCGGCCAGCATGGCC
>DPKT01000065.1 GCA_003542385.1 Desulfomicrobium sp. | reverse complement strand
GTGGCCCTGCCGGCCCTGGCCGCGCTGTTCGAGGAACTGGGCGCCCTGGACCGGCTGCAGGCCTTCGTTTCAGACCGCGCCTGCGCTGCCTACGGGTTTGCGCCGCCCGAGCGCGAGGTTGTGCTGGAGCGCAGGGCCTGGACCGTGCCGGAGCGCTTGGGTCCTGTCGTCCCGTACCTGGCCGGGCAGAACCTGAACTGGATGGTGGTGGGGTGAGCATGTACGTCGCCGTGCTGCGTGACAGGGGACGGCCGCGCTTCGAACTGCGCCGGACCGTGCCCCGCGAGGAGGGCCTCGGCTTCGAGGTCCTGGCGGACCTGGGGACCGACCCGAGCAAAGCGGTCCTTTTCGGGCGTTTCGGCATGTCCTATGCCGAGGAACTGCTGGAGGTGCTGGCCCATCTGGACCTGGACCCGGACGCCCTGGACGGGGCCTTCGCCCCCTTCGCGCCCCAGGGCTACAAACCGTCCGCGGACCGGGGCAAGGTCTGGCGGCGCACGGTGCTGACCCGCGCCCAGGAGGATGAAATTCTCGCCCTGCACCCCTTCGACCGTCGGCGCATGGCTTTCCTGCGCTCGGGCGAGGTCAACCTGAGCCGCATCGACGAGGTCAACCCGAAGATGTTTCGCGGGCTGGTGGGCAAGGGCCGCGACGAGCTGGAGCAGCTCTTCCTGCGCATGGAGCGCGAGCTGCCCCTGCGGGAGGCGAGGTCCTACGTCCACGCCGTCTTCAACCTGCAGCGCCATTTCGCCGACATCACGGCCCGCAGCATGCCCGAGGCCCTGGACCCCGGGCGCCTGGACGAGGCCTTCCTGCACGAGTTCTGCGCCATCCTGGGCGACCCGTCCTTCGGCCGGGGCCTGCCGACGGGACCCGAAGCCTACCTGCGGCGCTACGCGCTGCTGCATTTCGACTTCGATTTTCCGGCCGCGGACGGCTTCCGGCGCATCTACGAAGACTTCATGAACGACTTCCGCCGCCTGCCGCCGCGGCCCAAACCCGTTGAGCCCGAGCGGGTGCGCGAGCTGTTCGGCCTGACCATGGCCGAGATCGGGAGGATGTCCAAACGCGAGTTCGCGCGGGTCTTCCGCAAGAAGGCCATGTCCATGCACCCGGACAAGGGCGGGGACCACGACGCCTTCGTGGAGCTTCTGGAGACGTACAAGCGGATGATCAGGGGGAAGAGCGAAGGGTGAGGGGAAGAGGGTAGGCGTGGACGATATGGACGAAATGGACGAGATGGACGTTATGGACCAGGCACAGCCCTGTCCATGCCGTCCATGAAGTCCATATCGTCCATCACAGCCTCTGCTTAAGCCTGTGCCTAGGCCCTGGCGTCCTCGCCCTGGAGCATGGCCAGGACCATTTCCTTCTCCGTGTTCATGCGGCCGCGCACGCTGGCCTGGACGCCTGCGGTCGATGAGCCGAACTGGGATTTGCGGTTCTCGTAGACCTTGTCGATGAGTTTCTGGGCGAACCTGTTTTCGGGCAGTTCGCCGTCGATGGACTTGATGGCGCGGCTGAAGATTTTGGCCGCTCCCGCCGGTCCGTGCTGGACGGCCGTACTCCACAGGGCCTCGCGCGCCGCTGCGGGCAGTTCGTCCACGTTCATGCCGGTGCGTGACAGGATTTTGTCTTTGGCCGGTTCGTAGTGGGTGGATTCGATGAATTCCCGCTGCAGCCGGCCGAATTTTTCCGGGTCCTTTTCGGCGATGCTGCGCCAGGCGTCGGGCATGCGGCCCTTGGTCGATCCCGTGTTGGCCGCCCCGGCGGCCTTCAGCTTGGCGGCCCAGTCGGGCTCCCTGTCCTTCAGGAACTCGATGAACTCCTTCATGGTGCCCGGCTTGGAGGCGATCTGGTAGGTGCCGTAGGAGGTGCCGCCGTTCTTGTCGTAGCCGATGGCGCTGACCCCTTCCGTCCCGGACTCGAATGCGGCCGAGAGTTCGCCGATTCCGGCGTGGGCGTCGCCTTTGGAGCCCTTGCCGCCGGTCGTGGCGGGGGATTGACGCATGAGGGAGGCCAGCCCCGTCAGGGCGCTCTGCATGAGGGAATTGTCCATGGCCGAACCGTCGACCTGCGCGCCGAGGGCCTGCGCGTTGCCGCCGTCCATCGCCTTGCGCATGTGGGACTGGAATCTGTCGGCGCCGGCGGCGGAGCGTCCCTGGCGTGGCGGGGCCGTCCCGAGGATGGTCATCAGCTGGATTGGGTCGATAAGGCTCATGCGTGTTCTCCGTGTCAAAAACCTGTCGCAAAAGAGGGCTTTGCACCCGTCAAGCAGGTTTCGGGCCATCGTGGATGTGCTCTCCCGTGCGCTTGTCTTGTCGTGTGAACGCCCAGGGTTATGCCCGCCCAAATCTCCCGCGAACGTGCCGGGCGGTGGCAGATTTTTCCGCGTTTCCCCGTCCATCCGCTCCGAGTGCTGCCTCCCGTCACGAATTGTCCCCGAACCGCCTTGGAACAATCACCGTCTTGTCAGTTTTGCTTGCCAGTGCTAGAGATCGTTCTGATTTTCCATCACATCTTTTAAGGAGAATTTCGTATGAAACGTCTTGTCCTGCTGATGGCACTGATGCTCGCCGGTTCTTCCGCGGCCATGGCCGACACCCTGCAGCTTTTGACCTGGAAGGGCTACGCGCCCAAGGAGCTTGTCGACAAGTTCCAGGCCGAGACCGGCATCAAGGTCGAGGTGACCTACTCCAACAACGAGGAAATGATCGCCAAGCTGCGGGCCACGCGCGGCGCGGGCTTCGATCTGGCCCAGCCCAGCCAGGACCGCATCTCCTCGGTGCAGGAGGAGTTCGGCATCTACCAGCCCATCGACTATTCCAAGATCCAGGCCGAGCTCTTCATCCCCTCCATGCTCGAAGCCGTGAAGAAGAACACCCTGGTCGGCGGCGCGTCCTACGCCGTGCCCTTCTGCTGGGGCACCTCCGGCCTGGTGGTCAACGCCGCCCAGGCCAAGGACGCCACGTCCTGGAAGGCGCTCATCGACCCGCAGTACAAGGGCCGCATCAGCTACCGGCTGAAGAGGCCCGTGCTCATCGGCCTCGGATTCGCCATGGGTTACGACCCCTTCGCCCTCTACGCCGACGAGAAGGCCTACGGCGAGATGCTCGCCAAGATCGAGGCCGAGCTGATCAAGGCCAAGCCCCTGGTCAAGAACTACTGGGCCAACGGCGACCAGCTCCTGGAATCCGTGCGCTCGGGCGAGGTGACCGTGGCCGAGGCCTGGGACAACGGCGGCTGGAAGCTGCACGACGAGAACAAGGACCTCGACTTCGTGGCCCCGGTCGAGGGCGCTCTGGGCTGGATCGACACGTTCACCATCCCGGCCAAGGCCAAGAACGTCGAAGCCGCCTACAAGTGGATCAACTTCATGCTCAAACCCGAGAACAGCGGCTACTTCACCTCCGCCGAGAAGACGCCCACGGCCTCCAAGGACGCCGCGCCCTTCGTCGACAAGGCCTTCCAGGCCAACTTCGACCGCTCCTTCCCCCAGGCGGTCATCGACAACATCAAGTGGTACCCGCCCGTGCCCGCCAAGCTCGAAGCCATGGAAGGCAAGGTGCTGGACAAGGTCAAGGCCGCCAACTAACGTCCCGCGGGTCCGCAGCCGGTCGGCTGCGGACCCCCCTCCCCATTTTTTCAAGGAAGGCGCATGCAACCCGATCTGGTCGTTTCCCATCTGGTCAAGGATTTCGGAACGTTTCGGGCCGTGGACGACGTCTCGTTCCCGGTGCCCAAGGGTTCCTTCTTCTCAATCCTCGGCCCCTCGGGCTGCGGCAAGACGACGCTCCTGCGCATGATCGCGGGCTTCGAGGAACAGACGGGCGGGACCATCGAGATCAGCGGCCGGGACATGCGCGGGGTCACGCCCGACAAGCGCCCCGTCAATCTGGTCTTCCAGCATCTGGCGCTCTTCCCCATGATGGACGTGGCCGAGAACATCGCCTTCGGCCTCAAGCGTCGCAAGGTGTCCTCGGCCGAGATCCGCAGGCGCACGGAGGAGATCCTGGAGCGCGTCGACCTGCCCGGCTACGGCGCCAAGCGCATCAACCAGCTTTCCGGCGGCCAGAAGCAGCGCGTGGCCATCGCCCGCTGCCTGGTCCTCGAACCGAGTCTCCTGCTCCTGGACGAGCCCCTGGGCGCCCTGGACCTCAAGCTCCGGGAGCAGATGAAGGTCGAGCTCAAGAAGCTGCAGGNNCAAGATCGGGACGACCTTCATCTACATCACCCACGACCAGTCCGAGGCCCTGGTCATGTCCGACACCGTGGCGGTCATGAACAGGGGGCGCTTCGAGCAGGTCGGCACGCCCCAGGAACTCTACGGCGACCCACACACCCCCTTCGTGGCCGGGTTCGTCGGCGACAGCAACCGCTGGGAGGGCGAGGTGGTGGAGATGGACGGCGAGACGGTCCTGGTCCGCACCGACGAGGATCTGGTCTTCCGGGCCCGGCGCAAGGCCGACGCCGGCAAGGGCCCGGCCACGCTCTTCCTGCGGCCCGAGGCCATGGTCATCGAGCCCGTCGACGCCGCAGGCCTCAACACCTTCCCGGTCACGGTCAGAGCCATCCTCTTTGACGGCGCCAACAGCCGGCTGCTGACGGCCACGCCGTCGGGCCACGAGCTCCTGGTGGCCCTGCCCCAGAACCGCGCCTTCGACCACATCCGGCCAGGCGCGGACATCACCCTGGGCTGGCACCCGCAGTCCGGCATCGCCTTCGGACGCGGGGAGGGCAGACCATGAGGCGCGGCGGCCTGTTCTGGCTCTTCCTGACGCCGGTCCTGGTCTGGCTCTTCCTGCTCATCGTCCTGCCGCACCTGGACCTGCTGATCCTGAGCTTCCGGGCCGACGGGGCCTGGAGCCTCGAAAACTACGGCACCTTTTTCACCGAGCCCATCTACTGGCTGACCTTCGTGCGCACGGCGGCCTATTCGGTCATCACCACCTTCCTGACCCTGGTCGTGTCCCTGCCCGTGGCCTTCTATATTACCAAGCTCTCGCGGCCCGGGGTGCGCGGCTTCCTCATGGTGCTGCTGCTCCTGCCGTTCTGGGTCAGCGAGCTGGTGCGCGTCTACGGCTGGATGATCCTGCTGCGCGAGTCTGGGGTGCTGAACTACTTCCTGCTGCAGCTGGGGCTTCTGGAGAAGCCCGTGGAGATGCTCTACAACGACGCAACCATGATCATGGGACTCGTGTACACCTCCATGCTCTTCATGGTCGTGCCCCTGGTCTCGGTCATGGAGGGCCTCGACGACAGCCTCGTCGAGGCGGCCTACGACCTGGGCGCGAGCAAGACCTGCATCTGGCGCACGATCATCATCCCGCACTGCAAGCCGGGCATCACCTCGGGCTCCATCGTGGTCTTCATGCTCGTGCTCGGCAATTATCTCACACCCAACCTCATGGGCGGCAAGAACTCCCTGTGGTTCACGGAGCAGATCTACAACCAGTTCATCGCCAGCTTCAACTGGAACCAGGGCGCGGCCTTCGGCTTCATGCTCCTGGCGCTCAGCTCGCTCATCATCTGGCTGGGCCTGAAGATCACGGGCCAGCGCCTGGGCGAGGTGGCGTCATGATCCGCTCCCTGCCCAGATCGCGGGCCTACGACCGGTCCTTCGTCGTTTTCGTGGTCCTGTATTTCGTCTTCCTCTTCGCGCCGCTGCTGGTGACCTGCGTGCTGGCCTTCAACGACTCCGACTTCCCGTCCCTGCCCTGGCGGGGCTTCACCCTGGACTGGTTCCTGGCCGACGGGCCAAAGCGCGTCGGCATCTTCGAGGACGCGGACAACCTGCGCGCCATCTGGGTCAGCTTCCGGACGGCCATCTGGGTGTCCGCGTCCTGCGTGGTGGTGGGGGTGTGCGCGGCCTTCCTGTTCGAGCAGGAGAACTTCCGCGGGAAGAACTTCCTGTATTTCCTCATGCTCGCGCCGCTGGTCATCCCCGGCGTGATCCTGGGCATCTCCATCCTGCTGGGCGCGACCACGGCGGGCATCTATTTCGAGGACCACTGGAACCTCGACATCGAGCTCTTCCGGCCCAGCTTCTGGCTGGTGGTCGTCGGGCAGTTCTCCTTCATCACCACCTTCGTGACCCTCGTCGTGTCGGCCCGGCTGCGCAAGTTCGACCGCTCCCTCGAAGAGGCGGCCCTGAACCTCGGCGCCACGCGCCTGCAGGTCATCTGGCACATCACCCTGCGTTACCTGCGCACGTCCATCATCGGCTCCGGGGCCGTGGCCTTCCTGATGAGCTTCGAGAACTTCAACACCACGCTCTTCCTCGTGGGCTCCCAGCCGACCCTGCCCATCAACCTCTACCTGCAGGTCCGCGACGGCTCAACGCCGGTCATCAATTCCGTCTCGTTTTTGCTCATCGTGGGGACGTCGCTGCTGGCGCTGGGGAATTTGTACCTGGACAGGAAGGAGTAGGGGGAGCTGGGGCTGCCTGGACGAGATGGACGAAATGGACCTCATGGACGATATGAACGGGGTTCCCAGAGTGCGCGGAGGCCTGGTCCATCTCGTCCATAAGGTCCATGCCGTCCATGACAGCCTTCCTTCCCCCGTTTGACTTTGCCTTCCCCCGGGGCCAATAAAAAAGCCGCTCTTGCAAGCGGCTTTTTACATCGGCGCGGACAAGGCGGTTATTTGCGGGCGCTTTTGTTGATGGTCTCCACGAGTTCCGCGGCTGCCTGGGACGAGGCGCCCTGCTGGGTCTGCTCGTCGAGGGACTGGGCCTTGGGCCAGCGGCAGCGGTGGTAGGAGATGGTGGCCTTCTGGGACAGCTGGTCGATCTTGGCCAGCATGACGCCCATGGCTTCCTGGGTGATGACGATGTGCCCGCACTCGTTGCACTTGGGCACGGGGACGTCTTCGAAACAAAAGAGATGATTACGGCATTCCATCTGATAGGAGATGTTTTCTTCGGCGACGGCGTCGCATCCGCATTTTTGGCAGATCATGGCAACCTCGTAGTGGTCTGGTCTATCTATATTGAACCGGGACAATCGTTCCTTATAAGCATGTTTTCGGCGTTTGGCAATCACTTGTCTACGCCTCTGAAATCATGATTTTTTATGTTTCACGGGAAAACCGGTCCGGAAGGCGCCAGGCGGGTTCCTGCGGACGGTGTTTCGTGCCGGTTGGCACTCATCTTGTATATGTTTTGGAGGTACTATGAGCAGAATCGGTTGGGTCGGAATAGGCGTCATGGGACGGTCCATGTGCGGCCATCTGCTGGCCGCGGGCCACGAGGTCCGCGTGTT
>DPKT01000019.1:13905-24185 GCA_003542385.1 Desulfomicrobium sp. | reverse complement strand
ATGACGACCAGCACGGCCAGGGACATGAAGCCCGTCAGACCGAGCTGGAACGTGAACCCCTTGGAGTCCTTTCCTTTTTTTGCTGTGCTCGTCTTGCGTGTGATCATGGTTCCCTGGATGCGGCTACATGCGTTCCGGGGCATGCACCCCCAGCAGGTCGAGGCCGCTCGCGATCACGCCGGCCACGGCGCGGAAGAGGAGGATGCGGGCCCGCAGCAGGTCCTGGTCCTCGCCGGAGAGGATGTGGTGCACGGTATAATACCGGTGCAGCAGCCCGGCAAGCTCCATCAGGTAATGGCTGACGTGGTGGGGCGAGAGTGTGCGGGCGGCCAGCTCCATGGTGTCCTCGAAGGCGTCCAGGGCCTTGAACAGGGCCTTGTCCTCGGGCGTGGTCAGGAGGGCCATCAGCTCGCGCGTCGGTTCGGGCAGTTCCACACCCTGCTCGGCGGCCTTGCGCAGCAGGGAGCTGATGCGGGCGTGGGCGTACTGCACGTAGTAGACCGGGTTGTCCATGGACTGCTGCTTGACCACGTCGAGGTCGAAATCCAGGTGCGAGTCGCTCTTGCGCGAGAGGAAGATGAAGCGCGCCGCGTCCACGCCAACCTCGGCGCAGACGTCGGCCAGGGTCTCGAACTTGCCGGCGCGGGTGGACATGGCGATCTGCTCGCCGCCCTGGATCAGGTTGACGAGCTGAATGAGGATGACCTGCAGGGCCTCGCGGTCCTTGCCCATGGCCTCGATGGCCGCCTTCATGCGCGGCACGTAGCCGTGGTGGTCGGCGCCCCAGACGTCGACCATGAGGTCGAAGCCGCGGCCGATCTTGTTGTCGTGGTAGGCGATGTCCGAGGCGAAATAGGTCAGCAGGCCGTCGGACTTGCGCAGCACGCGGTCCTTGTCGTCGCCGAACTCCGTGGTGCGGAACCACAGGGCGCCGTCCTGCTCGTAGGCGCGGCCCTCGGCCAGCAGGCGGTTCAGGGTCGCCTCGACCTGGCCGCCGTCGACCAGACTCTTCTCCGAGAACCAGTGCTGATGCTCGACGCGGAAGTCGACGAGATCCTTCTTGATGCCGTCGAGGATGTCCTTCATGCCGCGCTCGTAGCACAGGTCAAGGGCCTCCTCCTCGGGCAGGTCCAGCAGGGCCCGGCCCTTTTCGGCCAGCAGGGCCGCGGAGATGTCCTTGATGTAGTCGCCGCGGTAGCAGTCCTCGGGGAACGGGATCTCGATGCCGCAGGCCTGCTGGTAGCGGACCCACACGGCCAGGCCCAGAAGGCGCATCTGACGGCCGGCGTCGTTCAGGTAGTACTCGGTCTCGACCTCGTGGCCCGTGAAGCGCAGGATGCGCGTCAGGCTGTCGCCCACTGCGGCGCCGCGTCCGTGCCCGATGTGCAGGGGGCCCGTGGGGTTGGCCGAGACGTACTCGACCTGCACGCGGCGGCCCTTGCCCACGTCGACGCGGCCGAAATTCGACCCGTTTTCCAGGGCGGTCAGGGCCACGTCCTGCCAGAAGGCGGGCTTGAAGGTGAAGTTGATGAAGCCGGGGCCGGCGATGTCGATGCTCTCGATCTCGGGGCAGGCGGCCAGCAGCTCGGCCTTGATGCCTTCGGCCAGGGCGCGCGGGTTCTGGCCCTTCTCCTTGGGCATGACCATGGCGATGTTGGTGGCCATGTCGCCGTGCTGTTCGCTCTTTGGGGCCTCGATGGTCGTCTTGGCGGGCAGCTCAAAGCCCTTGGAGGCCATGAGGGCCGTCAATTTTTCGAAAATGTAGTTTTTGGCTTTCATGCCAGGGTCTCCTCGATGGCGGCCGACTGTTCGATGGTGCTCACGGCCAGGGTCTTGACCCCGTCCCGGTCCTTCAGGATCTGCGAAATCATGCGGGAAAGGGCGCCCTTGGGGCCCAGTTCGATGAAGGCGCGCATGCCGTCGGCGTACTGGTTCTCGATGGTCTGGGTCCAGAGCACGGACGAGGTCATCTGTTTTTTCATGACCTCCTTCAGGGCCGCGCCGGAGGGCTCGGGCCTGGCCGTGACGTTCAGGTAGACGGGGATCTTCGGGTCCCGCCAGTCCAGCTTATCCATGTATCTGGACAACTCGGCGCCGGGCTCGCTCATGTAGGGCGAGTGGAAGGCGTTGCTGACCGGCAGGGTCATGGCGCGGCCCTTGAGGGGCTTGGTCCCGGCGCAGACGTGGTCCACGGCCTGGGCGTGCCCGCTGACCACGAACTGGCCCGGGGTGTTGTAGTTGGCGATGCGGATCTCCTGGCCCGTGGCTGCGGCGGCTGCCGCCACCAGGGTCTCCACCTGGGCCTGTTCCAGCTTGAGGATGGCGGCCATGGCGCCGTCCTGGTTGGCGGCCTCGTCCATGAGCCTGCCGCGCAGGCAGACCAGTTCGAGGAGCTGGTCCTCGGGCAGGACCTGGGCCGCGCACAGGGCCGAGTATTCGCCCAGGCTGTGCCCGGCGGCACCAGCGGGGCTGAGTCTTTCGGCCAGGAAGCGCCAGAGGTTGATGTTGACAACGGTCAGAGCGGGCTGCAGATTCCGCGTCGCCGCCATGGCGCTTTCGTCGCCGTCCCAGTATATTTCGCGCAGGGGAAGGCCGCTTTGGCGTTCCGCCTTTTTCCACAGTTCCATGGCCTCGGCGGAGTGCTCGGCCAGATCACGGCCCATGCCGGGTTCCTGGGAGCCCTGGCCGGGAAAAACGATGCTTACCATATTCATTGTTCCTCCAGTCAAAAAACTGTGCTGCTTGTATCCGCAGCACCCCCGCAGGTAAAGGGGGAAATCCCCCGCCGGGCCGAGCCGCGGCCACGGGGGGGCAAAGATCCGAAACGGACAGGGCAGATCATGAACGAAACTCTCGACGCGGCCCGGGTGGCCGCCGCCTCAGATCGGCTCGGCCGCGCTCTGACGGACGACCAGACGGGCCTCTTGGCCGTGTACCTCGGCCTGCTGGTCAAATGGAACAGCCGCATGAATCTCGTCGGCCCGGCCACCTGGCAGGAAATCCTGGAGACGCTGATCCAGGACTCCTGGCATCTGGCCGACCTGCTGCAGACCATCGAGCCCCAGCCGGCCGAAACCCTGGACCTCGGCGCCGGGGCGGGTCTGCCGGGCATCCCGCTGCGCGTCTTTTGGACAGCCGGAGACTACTGGCTGGTGGAGCCGAGGCAGAAGCGCGCGCTGTTCATGGAGCAGGCCGCAGCGCACATGCGCCTGCCGCGCACCCGTGTCCTCTGCGCCCGCATGGAGGCCCTGCCACAGGCCCGCCGCCAGGCCGGGCTCATCGTCAGCCGCGCCTTCATGCCGTGGAAAAAGCTGCTGGCCGAGGTCCGCGGCTACCTCGCACCGGGCGGCCGGGTGCTGGTCATGAGCAACGAGGCGTCGGGCGAGACCGTGGACGGCTTCGCCCTGGAAGTCGAAAGGGACTATGCCGTGGCGGGAAAGACGCGCTGGTTCCGGCTATTTCGTCTTGTCGGGGAAGACTTCCGATAGGTGCGGCATGAGGAGTTTCGTGGCCACCTTGTCGACCTCCTCGGCCAGGTCCATGAAGCGTTCGAGGTATTCGAGGATCTCGATCTTGCGGTCCTCGTCGGAGTAGCCGTAATCCTCCTCCAGGCGGCCGGAGGTCAGGTATTCTTCGAATTCGTTCAGGAATTTTTCGCTCAGCATGTCATCCTCGGATAGTACGTATAGTGACCGGCCCTGTCTGCCACAACACCCCGCCGCGGTCAAAGCCCGACAGCCCGGACTTCCCCAAGAATCCGGTTGACTTTGCCATGCCCCTTCACTAATTGAGTCACCTCACGCCGGAGTGGTGGAATGGTAGACGCAGTGGACTCAAAATCCACCGAGGGCAACCTCTTGCGAGTTCGAGTCTCGCCTCCGGTACCAGGAATGACAAGGGTCCGCGAATGAAACAGTTCGCGGACCCTTTTTCATTGTCACCTCGAAAGTCACCTTTCTCCAAATTCCTCGAGGTGTCGATCACCGTTCAATCATCGTCCTGGCGGTTCCGTTCCGCTATTCATAATCTCAATATAGGCGGCATAGCTGAACAATCGGTTGCGCTTCCTGGCGGTCAACTCCTTGACGATGCCGAGTTGTTCCAGGTGGGCGAGGGACTTGTTGACGGTTGCCGGGGTGAGGCCGGTCTTCTCTGCCAACGAGCCGGAAGTGGCGATAGGGTGCTCCAACAGAGCCCGGTGAATGTGCAGGGTGGACGCTGCCGCCCGGCCAAGCCCGCTGATTTTGTCGCGGTCAAGGTTCGAGAGTGCGATGAGCTGCCGGGCCGTTTCCACCGCCTGACCGGCGGTGACGATGACGGCCTCGGCGAAGAAGTCGAGCCAGGCTTCCCAGTCTCCTGTCAGTCGAACATTGTTGAGCAGTTCATAGTAGTACTGGCGGTGGGTTTTGAAGTAGAGGCTGAGGTAGAGCATCGGCTCTCGCAGCACCTTCTGGTCGTAAAGGAGCAGGGTGATCAGCAGCCTGCCCAGGCGGCCATTGCCGTCGAGAAACGGGTGGATGGTCTCGAACTGCACATGAGCCAGCGCCGCCTTGAGCAACACCGGGGTCGGCTCGGGCTGGTCGTGGAGGAAACGTTCGAGATTGCTCATGCACTCGAGTACGTGCTCGGCGGGAGGAGGGACAAAGGCAGCATTGCCCGGCCGGGTGCCGCCGATCCAGTTTTGGCTGCGTCGGAATTCGCCCGGCGTCAGGCCGCTGCCTCGCCCCTTGTTGAGAAGCACCCCGTGAATCTCTCGGAACAGCCGCAGCGACAAAGGCAGCCCACCATCCAGGAGGCGCCGGCCGTGATCAAGAGCCGCGACGTAGTTGCTGACTTCCCGCACGTCATCCAGCGGCACCCCGGGTTCCTGGTCCAATTCGTAGAGCAGCAGGTCCGACAGTGAGGACTGCGTACCCTCGATCATGGATGAGAGCACTGCTTCTTTTCGGACGTACATGTACAGGAAGAGCGAGGTGTCCGGGAGCAAGGTCGAAACGCTGTCCAGTCTCCCAAGCGCCAGGAGCGCCAGGTCGAATTTGTTCCGCAACTCTGGTGTCCAGTCGATGGGCGGACGCGGAGGCAACGGGGCGGGAACAAAGGCTTGAGCTTTCTCGCCCACCGTCGAAATGATCACGTATCTGCCTTGGAGTTCTCGTTTCATCCTGCCTTCCGCGAATCTAAAATAAGTCGTGTTGTTATTTTACGATACTGGCATTTTCTAAATTAATCGAGCGGGGACGAGAAATCAATCGGATTTCTAAAACAGGATGATTTATCAAGATGAGTGCCAAAACGTGTTCACATGAAATCGCGCATTAGAATAGGGCCATCCATGTCACCTTTTTTCTTGAAACAGAGCATTTCTCAAGCGATCGCATGAAAAACCTGCATTTTCGGCAGCATGCGGCCAGTGAAAGCCCCTAGTCTGGTCTCAATATCAACCGAGGGCAATCTCTTGCGAGTTTGAGTCGCACCTCCGTACCAAGAATGACAGGGTTCAAGCCCCTTTTTTTCTGTCAACTCGACAGTCACCCTTTTCCAATTCACCAGGGTGTCATTCAGGAGCTTGAGAGCTTCATCAAGACAAGGCCGGACACGATGAGTCCGGCCGCGAGGATTCGCATCACGTTGAACGGTTCGGCCAGGAACGTGACGCCGACGATGAACGCCCCGATCGAGCCTATGCCTGTCCAGACAGTGTAGGCGGTGCCAAGGGGGATTGCGCGCATGGCGATGGCCAGGAGCCAGAAGCTGCCTGTCATGGTGACCAGCGTGACGAGTGACGGGATTGGACGGGTGAAGCCGTGGGACAGTTTCATGGAAGAGGCCCAGACCACTTCGAGAACTCCGGCAAGCAGCAGATACATCCAGGACATGAGCCCTCCTTGTTCCAAGGGCCAGGCCGTCCTGGGCATTCTTCCCGAAGCGGGGGAGGTCGTCCTCCTGCAAAAAATTCTAGTTCAAGTGCCCTGGCGAAGCAAGCTCTCGCCATTTGCTCAATCAGCATCCTGATATCGTTCATAAATGGTCTTGGTCGGGTTGTGGCAGCCGACGCGAAATTCCATTGTTCCGATATTGGTTTATTTTTTCCAAAATGCTTGTCATGGAAGAACTGGAATGGGTAAATCTGTTTTTTTCATGGTGACACACGTCAATGGAGTGAAAAATGAGAAAGATCGCAGAGTCGGTGTATTGGGTTGGGGTGGTCCATTGGGACAGAAGGCTGTTCGATTCGCTTGTCCCGTTGCCGGATGGAACGACCTACAACGCTTACCTGGTCCAGGGGTCTGAAAAGACGGTGCTCATCGACGCCGTCGACCCGGAGTTCGTGCAGACGCTCATGACGTACCTGGATGGCGTCGAGCGCATTGACTATGTCGTGTCCCAGCATGCCGAGCAGGACCATTCGGGCGCCATCCCGCAGGTGCTGGCCCGCTTTCCCGAGGCCAAGGTCATGACCACCGCCAAGGCCAAGCCCATGCTCATGGACCTCCTCAACATCCCGGAAGACAGGTTCGTGGTCGTGGCCGACGGGGAAACCCTGTCCCTGGGCGACAAGACCCTCAAATTCATCCACACGCCCTGGGCGCACTGGCCCGAGACCATGTCCACCTATCTGGTCGAGGACAAAATCCTCTTCAGTTGCGACTTTCTGGGCTCGCATATCGCCAGCAGCGACCTCTTCGTCACGGACAAGTGCCGGGTGCACGAGGCCGCCAAGCGCTATTTCGCCGAGATCATGATGCCTTTCCGCAACATCCTCGCCAAGAATCTGGACAAGCTCGCGGAGTACGACATCGCCATGGTGGCGCCAAGCCACGGGCAGATCTACGACAGTCCGGGGTGGATCATCGAGGCCTACCGTGAGTGGGTTTCGGCTCCGCCGCGCAATCTCGTGGCCCTGCCGTACGTGTCCATGCACGGCAGCACGGCGCGCATGGTCGACCACCTGACCGCGGCGCTGGCCGAAAGGGGGGTGCAGGTCGAACTCTTCAATCTGGCGGTGACGGACATCGGCAAGCTGGCCATGGCCCTGGTCGATGCCGGTACCATCATCGTCGGCGCGCCCACGGTGCTGGCCGGACCGCACCCCCTGGCCGCGTACGCGGCCTTCCTGGCCAACGCCCTGCGGCCCAAGGCGCAGTACCTGTCCGTCATCGGTTCCTACGGATGGGGCGGCAAGACCGTCGAAACGCTGGCCGGCATGATCCCCAATCTCAAGGTCGAGGTGCTGGAGCCGGTGCTGTGCAAGGGGCTGCCGAAAGAGGAAACCCTCGAAGCGCTCAACAGAATGGCGGACGCCATTGCCGCGAAGCATCGTGAGAGCGGGTTCCGGGATTGAGCGAATGCGACGCTGACGGATGTGATTCTACGCCAGGCGCGTTGTCGTTCTTCCTGTTCTCTCCGATCAGACGGGTTACCTGAAATAACTGAAGAAATGCATGAAGGGGCGAACGTGTCGCCCCTGCATGCGATCCGGGTGTCTGATATGGGCATCACCATCAAAAGGGTATACGATCCAATCGGTGACGACGGTTCCAGAATTCTGGTGGACCGCCTTTGGCCGCGGGGCGTGAGCAAGGAAAATCTTCAAGGGGTTTGGGTCAAGGAGGTTGCCCCGAGCGCCGAGCTGCGAAAGTGGTTCGACCATCAGCCGGAGAAGTGGCTGGAGTTCAAGAGAAGATATTTTGCCGAACTGGATGGCCGCCCTGATGCAGTCGAAAGAATTGTCGGATTGGCTCGGAGCGGAAATGTGACGCTCCTGTATGCAAGTACAAACAAGGAATTCAATCATGCGATAGCATTGCAGGAGTATTTGGAGAATGTTTCCCGCAAGTGACGCATTTTTGAGTTTTGGGGGGATGAGATGAAATCCACGCAAGAGCTGATGAATGAGCACGAAGGTATTCAGGTGATGCTTGGCATTTTGCAATCTGTGACGAATTTGATCGTTGCAGGCGAAAGTGTCCCAAAGAAAGAACTCGAAGGGATCATGGAATTTTTGACGGTGTTTGTCGACAAGTGCCATCACGGAAAGGAAGAGGATTTTCTGTTCCCGGCCCTGGAGGCGGCTGGTGTGGCCCGGGACGGCGGACCGATCGGCGTCATGCTGCACGAGCACGAACGTGGTCGCCGCCATGTCGCGGACATGAAAAATGCGCTCGGAGATTTCACGGTGCGCGGGATGAAGACCGATGCGTTTCGAAATGCCGTGGAAGAATATGTTTCCTTGCTGAATCAACATATCTTCAAGGAGAACAACGTATTGTTCCCGATGGCGGAGAAAATTTTGAGCGCCGACGATGATAAAAAGTTATATGAAAATTTCGAGAAACTTGAGATTGAGCGTATCGGATTGGGCAAACATGAGGAATTTCATGCATTGATGGACGCACTGTCGAAGAAATACAAGAGCTGACGCTGCGCGTTAAGAACGGACCGCGTCCCTTGGCCATGCTTGATCCATGGTCTGCAGCGTCATCCTGCTCCGTCGCGAATCTCTTGCGGCCAACGGTTACGGGCCCTCAGCCCTCAAGGTCAGGCCAGAGATAGAGGGCGTTGTCGCGGTCCATGGAGGCCATGAAGACGGCGAGGCGCTCGTCGTCGCCGAGGACGCACTCGTGGAAGCGGATGAACTTCCCCGTCTTCGACTTGACCCCGAAATCCCCGACCTGCATCTCCACCGCCTCCAGCCGGACATGGTGCTGCGGCGCAAGGAGGATGTCGCGGACCTCCTGCAGGCATTTCATCGGATCCGACTTGGCCGAAAGGGTCGAAAGCCTCTCCAGAAGCCCGTCCATTTCCCTGGTCCCCTGCGAAACCTTGGCGTGCAGGGGCGTCGGCGCAGCAAAGGGCCTGCTTTCGCGCAGGGCGTAATCGAGCGTTTTCATCTGCGCCTTGAGCATTTCTTCGGAATGGTGGATCTGGGTCCGCACCGTTTCGTCCCGCCGCAAACGTTCGGGGGCGAGGTCGGCCAGGAAAAGGACCACGTTTTCGGTCAGCAGGTCCCGCAGTTCCGCAAGTGACGGGGCGGCAGCGGAGAAATTGTGGTCCCTGAACTCCACGGCGTCTTGCATGACGTCCCGCCGGATCATCTCCCCTTCGATTTCCGTCCCGAAGATGACGTACTCCCTGCGGTGCATGGTCAGGAGAAAGACGCATTCGCGCACATGAGGGTCGGCGAACACGTTCCTGATTTTGGGCGAATTGCGCAGGGCGTCCAGGGCGTCCTTGCGGTCGTCGAAGAGGATGGGACCCAGGGCGCTGCCCGTGGCCCGCTTGCGGTCCAGGACGAAAGGTTCTCCCAGTTCGTCGACCATGGCGCGGGCGTAGTCGCAGGCCGCCTGCACCGCCTCGGTGAGCGCAGCGGCGCATTTGGCGTCCGAAGAGGCGTCGATGGCGTTCTGCTCGGCAATGCGCCTCACGAGACGGTCAACGACGGGGTCGGCCGCACGGGACGTCTTCCTGGAGAAGAATTTCATGACGCACCTCCATGCCTGGGCGGTTTGTCCCGAAGGCCTGGCGGCCCCAGGCTCCGGTTAGTGCAAAAGTGTTGGGCACTTTTCCACCCGGTTGCGGCCCAGGTGTTTGGCCGTGTAGAGGGCCTTGTCCGCCCTGGCGATGATGTCCGATATGCCGTCGTCCGGTTGGTTCGCGGAGACACCGAAACTGACGGTCAGCTTTCCTATCACCGGGAACGTTTGGCTGTCGATGGCCAGACGCAGCTTTTCCGCCAGATTGAGGAGCCCCTGCTCGTCCGTTTCCGGGCAGATGACCATGAATTCCTCGCCGCCCCAACGGCCGACGGTATCGGTTCCGCGAATGCCGGCCTTCAGGAGTTGGGCGAGGTGCTTCAGGATGTCGTCCCCCGTCTGGTGTCCGTAGCTGTCGTTGATCAGCTTGAAGTGGTCGATGTCGAGCAGCATGATCCCGAAGTGGCGCTCGCTCCTCCTGCCCCTGTCGATCTCGGCCTGCAGGACAGTGTCGAGCTTCAGGCGGTTGTAGATGCCCGTGAGCCTGTCGGTGATGGCCAGCCACTCGAGCTGCTCGGCCTGGGATTCCTTGTGCTGTTCGCGGATTCTCGATTCGATCAGTTCCCTGGTCCGTTCGTCCAGTTGCGCGCCCATCTCGTGGAAGTTCTTTCCGAGGTGATCGATCTCGGCGATGCCGACCTCTTCCAGGGCAGGAGGCCGTCTCGTGCCCAGGAGCGTGCTCGTCAACTCCGTCAGGCGCTCGATGGGCGTGGCGATTCTCCTGGCCATGCGGACCGATTTGCGCTG
>DPKT01000019.1:0-13878 GCA_003542385.1 Desulfomicrobium sp. | reverse complement strand
ATCCGATGGAGTTGGTGAACTTTCTGAATTCATCGATTTTTCCGAAGATGACCGCCTTGTCGACCAGGGTGATCAGACGCCAGCCGGTCTCCGGGACGATCTCCTGGCTGACGAGGTAGCTGGCGCCGCCGGTGTCCATCTCCGCAATGCGATGCCTGAAGTCGAACACCCGTTTCATCTGCTCCGCGATCGTCTTGTCGCGAATGTTGAAGATGCTGTACTCGCTCGGCTTTTCGATGGTTGTGCGGATGTTCTCGTCATATTCGTGGCGGGTGAGTTCGCGCAGGCCGAAGATGGCCTCCACGCTGGCGGGCATGGCCAGGATCGTGCCCTTGTCGTCGACCAGAAAGGGTTTCGCGTCCCATGACATCCTGAGGTCGAGTACGTGTTTGATGAAGCTCTCGATGGTCACGTCCAGGCCGCTGACTCCTTCGAGCCGGTCTCCGTTGTAGATCGGGACAATGACGGAAGTCATCCAGCCCTGTCCGGCCGGATCGAGGTAGGCGCCCGTCCAGACGGGTTTTCGCTCCGGATTGTGCTCCTCGTCCGCTTCATAGTAGAAGTTGTAGTCCCGCATCCTCAAAACCGGCCCGTACTGGCCCGGAGCGTCGGGCATGAATGGGTAGAGGCGGTTCATGTCGTCCCGGGTGTTGAGATAGGCTTGGCTGATGATGGGCGTGCTCCTGACGATGGATTCCAGGAGCGGGTCCAGGACCTCGCTGCATCGGGCCTTGCGCATTTCCTCGGGGCCGATGGACGTGGCCGAGGAATAGTAGAGGCTCGCGCCGCCGTTGTTTTCGGATTTGTACAGCGCGCCGTTTGCGTGGCGGCGGAATTGCGGTTCGCCCTGCGGCAGGTTGCATGCGGACAGGTCGCGGAAAAAACGCTCGTGGTCCCGCTGCATGATGACCGCATGCCGCGTGACGTCCCTGAGCTGGCTGTCGATGCTCCAGGCCTCTCGGCTCGTGATCTCCTGCAGGCTGGTCGTGGCCTCCTGGAGGAGGGTGTCGCGATACTTGAGCGAGATGTAATGCGTGATGCCGAAGTAGATGCACAACAGGACGAGTTCTATCACCACAAGCGGTATGAGCGCGCTTGTCAGGAAGCTCCTGTAGATGAGATGCTGCAGCTTCGTGGAGGGTGTCGCCGCCATAGCCTGCCTCCCTGGTCCGTCCTGCCGTTTCAGATTTGTTCGTCCTTTCCTGCTCCGCGACAAAACCGGGACGACGTGGAGTCCTTGCCTATGAGTATTAGCTTCTTCTTTGCGTGGAATCAAGAATCCTGATTGATTTTGTCAGCATTTCTTGGCTTCGGCCCCGCAATGACTGCGACCGCATCCTGCAGCGCCGAGGGAGCAGGCTGTCCCTGTACGGTCCTGCGTGTTCGGGACATGCTCCGGCCCCGTGCCTGGGAGCGGCCCGGAACGATCAGCCGTGCTTGCGGTCCTGCCGCCGAATCTCGGTCATGGCCAGCAGGGCGGCCCTGGTGGCTTGCTCCACGGCGTCCAGGTAGTCGTGGTCGAAGGTTTCCGAACGGCGGTTGGCGACGGCAGGGCAGATGACGCCGGCCCGGTGGCCGAGGCCGCCCAGGAGGTGGCACAGGAAGCTCGCTTCCATCTCCATGTTTTCGATCCGCTGGCCGCCGAGAGACGGATCGAAGTCCGCCAGGACCCGGTCGAGTTCGGGGACGCTCGGAGCGAGGCGGGAAACGTCGCGTCCCTGTGGGGCGAAGAAGCCGCTGTTCGAGACCGTCAGGCCGAGCCTGGCCCGCAGTCCGAGGTCGGCCGACGCCTGCATCATGGCTTGGGCCACGGCCGGGTCGGAGCGGGAGACATAGGGACGGATGCGGCCATGGAAGCGGGAAGCGGGGGGCATGGCTGCCCGGACGGCGCTTTCCAGTTCCCGCTCCAGCCGCTCGCAGGTCGAGTCGGGGCAGGGCGCCTCGTAAAAAAGTCCCGTGTTGTCCATGCCGACGGCGTAGGAGGTGACGATGGACGTGCCCAGCGGCATGTCCGCCTGCAGAGCGCCGGACGTGCCCACCCGGATGACCGTCAGGGGAGGGAAATCCTTCCTGCGCGTCCGCGTGGCGAAATCGATCTCATGCAGGGCCACCAGTTCGTTCAGCACGATCTCCAGGGACGGCGTGCCCATGCCCGACGTGGCCACCGTGGTCCGCAGGGGAGAGATGACGGTCGTTCTGCCGCCCGTGATCTCCGCCGTTCCCGTCACCGTGATCAGGCCGCGGTGTTCCCGGGCGACCTCCACCTCGCGCAGCAGGTACGACCCGATGAACTCCGCCCGGCCGGGATCGCCGACCAGCAGGATGTCCGGGGCAATCTGCTCCGGCTTCAACTGCAGGTGGTAGATGCGCCCGTTCGCGTCGATGGGCAGGTCCGCATCCGAAAAGGGGCCGTTTGGGCGAAGTGAGGCTGTGTCGGGCTCGTGGGCGTCGTTCGTCATTGCGCATGGTTCCTGCGAAGGGTGACGGAAGGGACATATCGGGGTCGTGCGCCCCGAGGCTGCATTCGCCGTTGGCCGGCGTGCGACAGGTCAAGGGCGCGCCGCGCCGGCCGAGGGTTCACATAACCCATCCGGGAGGTCTCCGGCAAGACGAAGGCGCCGCCTTTCAGGATGCGGGGCGACGTTGCGGGAGACCGCGCGAACTCTCGGCGCACGCCATGACGGTGAGAGGGCGGTGGCGATCCGAAAACGAAAAACCCCCCGCCGCTTTCGCGGGGAGGGGTTTTCAGGGGGTGGGAGCGGCCAGCTCCCTTGCATTCGTGGTGCGCCCGGCATGATTCGAACATGCGACCTACTGATTCGTAGTCAGGCACTCTATCCAACTGAGCTACGGGCGCATCGGGAAAACGCTTACTAGGCGCGGTCGTGCCCGAGGTCAAGCATTTTTTTCGAACATCCTGAAAGGATTGGGAATCATCACTGTTACAGGCTGGTACGTACTTTTTTTCTTGACGCATAATTAACTTATGTTAAGTGTGTCTGCACGGAGCACGCATGAAATTCGACGATTTTTTTCAGAGAGTGGCCAGGGCCACCGGCATCGGGACGCAGAAAGAGCTGGCGGCCCTTCTGGGCATCGACCCGGCGGCCATCACCCTGGCCAAATCGCGGGGGGTGCCCAAGTCCTGGGGGCTGACCCTGGCCGCGAAGTTCGGTCTCAACCCCGAGTGGCTCCGGACGGGCGCCGGTCCCATGCACCAGCACGAGCAGGGGCGGACAGCGCTCGTGCCCAAGGTCGCGGCCAGGGCCTGCGCCGGCGGCGGCTCCCTGGAGCTCGGCGACGCCGTCATCGACGAACTTCCTTTCGAGCGCGCCTGGCTGGCCCGCAAGGGCAACCCGGCGCGGATGGTGGCCATGGATGTCGTCGGCGACAGCATGTCCCCGGAAATCGAGCCCGGCGACACCATCCTCATCGACCAGAGCCAGAACCGGGTTTCCGACAACCGGCTCTACGTGATCGGGCTGGGCGAGACCATTCAGGTCAAGCGGGTCCAGGTCCGTCCCGGGCTCGTCATCCTCTTCAGCACCAACCAGCGCTATTCGCCAGTCACCCTGCAGGGCGACGAGATGGACACCTTGCGGGTCATCGGTCGCGTGCTGTGGAGCAGCCGCGCCTACGCGTAGTTTTTTTTTGTCCGGGCAATTAACAAATGTTAATGTGTGATTTCAAGGAGGTATCCCATGCAACAGCGTTATTGTGAATGCGGTCATCCGGTCCTGGTGGCGTACGTGATCACGAAGCGGGGCATCCTGCACGTCTACAGCGTCAACGCCCGGTTCGGCGTCCCCATGCGCTGTCCGTGCTGCGGACGGCATGTGGACATCAACGAACTTCGCTAGATGAGCCGCGACAGACGGGCAGGCCGCAGCCATGCAATCGTTGGCGGCGCGACGGTATGGCTGCGCACCCTCTGGCCTCTCCTGAGCAGGTTTCCCTCGGCCGGTCATCTTGACGTTGTGCGACAAGGCTGCGCTTCCCTTGACTGGATGCAAGTCTGTTGCATAAACATCGTTTCAAAATCATGGGGGAAACATGAAAAATCGCATCCGGCTGCTGACATTGGCCTTCGTCCTTTGTGCGGGAACGGCCCTGGCCGCGCCTTCGGTCTTCGTGACGGTCGCGCCGCAGAAGTATTTCGTGGACAAGGTCAGCGGTGGCAAGGCGCCCGTGTCGATCATGGTCGAGCCCGGCGCCAACCCTCATGCCTACGAGCCGCGGCCCAGACAGATGGCCGAGCTTGCCAGGGCGTCCGTCTACTTCACCATCGGGGACTCCTTCGACCAGACCTGGCTGGGGCGCATCGTCGGCGCGAGCCCGGGGATCGCCGTCGTGCATACGGCCGAGGGCATCGCCAAGATTCCCATGGCAGCCCATCATCACGATGATGACGAGAGTCACGGACACGCGGGGGAGCATCATGACGACGCCGCGCAGGCCGGCCGGACGGCGGTTGAGGATGCGGACGGTCACGGCTCCCTCGACCCGCACATCTGGCTGGACCCGGCCCTGGTCAAGATCCAGGTCGGCCACATCCGCGACGGGCTGTCCAAGGCCGATCCGGCCGGCGCGCAGGAGTACGCCGCCAACGCCGACGCCTTCATGCAGGATCTCGACCGCCTGGACGCCGAGATCCGCGCCACACTGTCCGTCCTACCCGCAGACCGCCGCACGTTTCTCGTCTTCCACCCCTCCTGGGGCTATTTCGCCAAGGCCTATGGATTGAAGCAGGCGGCCATTGAAATCGAGGGCAAGGAACCGAGCCCCAAAGACATGGAACGCGTCATCGCCATGGGCAGGGAGACGGGAGCGAAAGTCGTCTTCGTGCAGCCGCAGTTTTCGGAGAAGAGCGCCTCCGTCATTGCGAAACAGATCGGAGCGACGGTCGTGCGCCTGGACCCCCTGGCCGAGGATTGGTCCGGGAATCTGCGCCGCGCCGCCCGCGCCTTTGTCGACGCCCTGAAATAGCCTCTCCCGCCTCCACGATGAGGGCTCCGGCCCTCATCGTCCGCCACTTAAGCCTTGCTCACCTCCCCGTAGCGCAGCCTGACCCGTCATTGGGCGCGAGCATGCCTGCAGCCCTGGAAATTCCAGCAAGGGATGTTTCGTGAAACAATTCGTGTAGGCCGCGTAAAATCATTTATTCTGAATACGTTCCAGTCAACTGTATGACATTGGCGAAATATGCGTCACTGCTTGGAACGTGTAAGACGTTTTTTGACATTACGCAGTCTCGCTTCTTCACGTATATTGTCCACAAAACGCCGAGCCCTTATTTTTTGCAAAAGCAAGATGGAGCCTTGTTCAAATATTTCCACGCTTCGGGTAAATCTTCGGCTGGGATGTTGGCAGGTTATGGCGGTCCGCAGGATCGCCCAGGAATTTCATTCTCCACAGGTCGTCCGCATTTGGTGAGGTATCATGGTTCGAAAAGGTGTCGGGACACGGCTGAGGTTGTTTCGCCAACTGCGTGGTCTGACTCAGGAAAGCCTGTCCGAGGCCATCGGAGTTTCGAAGCAGCATCTCGGACAGATCGAACGCGGGGAATGCAAACCATCGCTGGATTTTCTGACCAAGGCGGCCTCGGCCCTGAACACCCCGGTGGCCAATTTCTTTCTCGGCCACGGCCAGGCCCCTTCCGAAAATGGCACCTCGGCAAACTCCGCAGGCGCATGGCAATTCCAGCCCCTCAACGGGTGCGGGCTGTGGACCGTCGGTATCCGCACCGGGAGGCACAGCTGGTCACGCTCCTTGTGCCGCATGCTCGGCTATTCCTCGGTCCGCGTTCCTTCGCTGGAGCATTTTTCCCGGCATGTGTGCGACGGCGGGGCGGGCGCCTTCCGCGACTTCTTCCAGCGCGTGCTCGACGGCGCCCCGCCGGAACCCATGGTGGTCGAAGTGGAGCGCAAGGACGGCGTGCGCAGGGATATGCAGGTCCAGGCCGAAATTCTGAATTCCGGTGGGGACGACACTGCGTGCATCGTCTTCTGGGACATCACTGACTGGATCGAGGCGCAGCGGCTCTTTCATTGCACCCAGCTGGACTTGAGCGAAACCATCAAGGAAAGGACCGCCGCCCTTTCGATGGCCGTGGCCGAGGCCAACAGGGAGCTGGCGCTGCGCCATGAAGCGGAGAGGTCGGCCCAGCGGGCCCATGAGGACCTGCAGCGTCTGATCCGGACCATCCCGGCCATCGTCTATTCCAGAAACCTGAGCGGGACGGGGGGACACTATTGCTCTCCCCAGATCCGGCAGGTTCTGGGTTTCCAGCCCGGGGAGGCCGAGGACGGGTTCTGGACCGACCGCATTCACCCCGACGATATCGGCCTGTACAGGAAATCGCTGGAGAAGCGCGCCCGGTCCGGGGTGCACGATGTCGAATACCGCGTGCTCGACGGGTCCGGCAGCTACAAGTGGCTGCACGACCGGGGGGTGGTGGTGGCCGAGAACGGCGGGCTGGTCATGCACGGCGTGGCCACCGACGTCACGCAGCAGAAGGAGGAGGTCGCGGCCCGCAAGGCCATGGAGCGCAAGAGCCAGCAGCTCGACACGATGCTCAGACTCATCTGCGACAACGTGCCGGATATGATCTGGGCCAAGGACCTGGAGAAGAAGTACATCTTCGCCAACAAGGCCATCTGCGAGAAGCTGCTGGGGGCCGTCGATACGATGGAGCCCGTTGGCAGGACGGACCTTTTCTTCGCCGAGAGGGAACGGGCCAGACATCCCGAAGATCCCGGCTGGCACAGCTTCGGGGAAATCTGCAGCGACACGGACCAGATGACCATGGACTCCGGGACGGAGAGGCAGTTCGACGAGTACGGCAACGTCATGGGAAAGTTTCTGTTCCTGGACGTGCGCAAGGCTCCGCTGTTCGATGGTGCGGGGGAAATGATCGGGACCGTCGGTTCGGCCAGGGACGTGACGGAGCAGAAGCGCATGGAGCGGGAACTCGAAGCCGGGAACACCGCCCTGCGGGCCATCCTCGACAGTGTCCCTGCGGAGATCTGCGTCATCGACGAGGCCACGCAGGCGATACTCTTCATGAATTTGTCCCTGCGCGAGAGCCTGGAGGGCGACCGCATCGTGCAGGATTGCGCCGGGGCATCGGGCGCTCCCGGCTCCACGCCGGGCGCGCGCGGCGTGGAGGCTCGTCCCGACGGCGTGTCGACCTGGGAGCATCTCGACCCCGTAAGCTGAAAATGGAGGTTGTATTTCGACCGGCAGGTGACCTGGTTGGACGGACGCCCGGCCCGGGTCCGGATTGCCATGGACATCACCGGGCTCAAGCGAAGCGAGAGCCTGCTCACCAACGCGGCGGAAGAGCAGGGCATTCTCCTCAACCACATGCAGACCCAGGTCTGGTATCTCAAGGACGAGGAGACGTATGGGGCCGTGAACGAGGCCCATGCGGCGTTTTGCGGCCGGAGCATCGGGGAGATGGCGTTCCGGAAGCTGCGCGACATCTATCCCGAGGATGTCGCGGATGTCTGCCGGCAGGGCAACAGCGAGGTGTTTTCCAACGGTCGGCCGATACGCACCGACGAGTGGGTGCCGCATTTCTCCGGCGAGCTCCGGCTGCTGTCGATCCTCAAGTCGCCCAAGCTCGGGCCCGACGGAAAGGTCGAGTACGTGGTCTGTTCGGGCGAGGACATCACGGAGCGTCGGCTCTCCGAAGAGGCCCTGCAGAGGGCCAAGGAGCAGGCCGAAAATGCCAACAGGGCCAAGTCGGCCTTCCTGGCCAGCATGAGCCACGAGATCCGCACGCCCATCAACGGGGTCATGGGCATGCTCCAGCTGCTGCAGTCCTCGGACCTGAGCGCGGACCAGGCCTCCTTCGTGAACATGGCCGTGCGGTCCTGCGACCGTCTGGTCCGCCTGCTGACGGATATCATGGATTTTTCCCGCATGGAGGCCGGCCGGCTCGACATCGTGGCCGCGCCCATGAGCCTTGCGGACATCTTCGGTCAGGTCCGGGAGCTGTTCGCGCCTCTGGTCGCCGGCAGCGGGATCGAGCTACGGTTCGACCTGGATTCGGCCCTGCCGGAGCGGATCGACGGCGATGCGGTCCGGCTGCAGCAGATTCTCATCAATCTCGTGGACAACGCCTGCAAGTTCACGACCTCCGGCCGGATAAGCGTTGAAGCCTGGGCGCTGCCGCCGTTGCGTCCCGGCGCGCCCCGCGTCTTCTTTTCGGTCACGGACAGCGGCATCGGCATCTCCGACGAGGAACTCAAGACGCTCTTCGACCCGTTCACCCAGTTTGGGGAAGGCTGCGTCCGCGGGAGAAAGGGAGTGGGGCTGGGCCTGTCCATCTGCAAACGTCTCGTGGACCTCATGGGCGGAAACATGTCCGTGAGCAGCGAGGCCGGGCAGGGCACGACCTTCGCATTCACCTTGAGTTTCGACGGAGAAGGCCGGTCCGTGGGTAGCAAGGAGCCTCGGGGCGTCGGCAGCGGAGCGTCCCTGCGGGGCAAGCGCGTCCTGCTGGTCGAGGACGATGCCGTCAGCGCCTTGGCCGGAGTGGCGCTCCTGGGCAGACAGGGGGCCGAAGTGACCCACGTCAGGAGCGGCCAGGAGGCCTTGGCCGCCCTGCGCGGCGAGTCGTTCGACCTCGTGGTCATGGATGTGCAGATGAACGAGATGGACGGTGTCGAGACCACCCGCCGCATCAGGGACGGCCAAGCCGGAGAGGCGGTCCGGAGCATCCCCGTCATCGCCCTGACCGCCTGCGCCATGGCCGGCGACAGGGAACGGATGCTGGCCGCGGGCATGAACGGCTACGTGGCCAAGCCCATGGACATCAGGGAAGTGCTGCGCGTCGCCCTTGAGGCCATGCTCCCCTGAAACCCGTCATTGCCTTCCCCGGACTCATGTCGCCCCGGTGGAGCAGGGAGGCGGGCCTGGATTTCGTGTTCAGCGCCCCGCCGGTGCGTAGCAGCTACAACGGCGCGCATGTCTTTGAGCGGATAGCAGCCGCGCAGCCCGCGACAACCCCTTGAACGATTGAAGATATTTGTGCCCGGAACTCCGCCCACGTTGCAGCCGCCGGCAAAGAGTGCTATCCGCAACATCAAATCCCATCCGAGGACGGATCGACCCGTCGCTCGACAGGCTTAGCCTGCCGGGAATGAGGGTTATCACATCTTGACGAACTTCAACACCAGGAGCGCATCATGGGAGACAAGGGCGGAAAGAAGGACAAGGATAAAATGCAGAAACAGAAGGCGGCAAAGGATAGCAAAAAAGCTCAAGTAAAAAATGAGAAACAGGCCAAGAAAGTGTAGTTTTCGGCTTGTTTTCGCATGATGTTCCAAATCCTCGCGCGGTATGCTGCGCACGCATGAAGGAGAGCCAAGCTCTCCTTCATGCGTTTCGGGGCCCAGCCGCTCGCAGGCGTCGGGCTGTTGCCGGAATGCCGGGGCCATGGGAAAGGCCGGCCTAACTGTTTCGCCTGATCTACCGGGAAGCTTCGGGCCACTCTCTTCGTGATGGCACCCCCTGGTCGGGGTGCCGATTCACTGAACTGTTGCGGTGGCTGCCAAGCAGGAAGAATCAATGCTGATGATCCCCGGACGCGGCCTGTTCGCCATGATGGGCGCCGCCGTGGACCGCCTTCACGATCCCTTCGACATAATGCACATAGGTCACGTACGCCTCGACATGCTTCCGGCCGGCATCGACGCTCTCGCGGGCGTGCTTTTTCGTCTCGTTGGCATGCCCGAAGCGTTCGAGGATTCCCTTTTCGACGTGGGCGGCAATGGTCTTGGCCAGATCAGCGCCGCTCCCTTGTTCCAACGCCAGATCCGCCTTGGCGACCACGGGTTCCACGGTGCCGGCAGCCTTGAGCCCGGTGTAGGGGGCGCCTTCACCCGCGCGATGGACCCGGACCAGGGTTTCGAAGAAATAGGTATCCGCCAGATCACGCGCTCCGGCGTCGAGCTTGCGCACGGACAAGGTCTTTTCGAACGCCTTCCGAATTTCCGGTTCGTCGTCGGCCTTGACCCATTTGAGCACCGGGGTGACGTTTCCGTCGGCCAGGGCGGTCCGGGCGTCGGACACCACCGGACCGTCGAGGGTGTCGCAATGGGCCTGGGCGATTTGAGGCGCGATCAGGAGCGCCAGGGCAAACGATGCCACCGTCAAGAATCCCTTGATGCCGTTGTTCAGCGTGTTCATGTGTTCCTCCGTATAGGTTGGTCGATGTCTATGCCCACAAGAACGAAACGGAACGCCCATTTGTGACAGAAGAAAAAAAATTGTCACATAATCGTCCCGGCCTTCGTATTGTCACTATGAAAGGGGGCTGGCAGAATCGGGACGTTTCGAGTCAACGGGATGGAATGCCTCTCATCGGAATCGATCGTCACATCCGGGCCCCTGACAGCCTTTTTCGGAAGGGAGTCGCGGCGGACGCGGCATCATGGCAGGGTGGCGGGAGGTTCGGATGACGAAACAGGGAAAAGGTGACGCAATTGACCGACGAGGAACTCATGTTGTCGTATGCCGCTGGCGATATGGAGGCTTTCGAGGAACTGTACGGGCGGCACAAGAGCCGGGTTTTCGGGTTTCTGATGGGCAAGCTCAAGGATCGGAGCGAGGCCGAGGATACATTCCAGGCGATTTTTGCCAAGCTCCATCAAAACCGGCATCACTATCGGCCGGACATCCCGTTTTTGCCCTGGCTCTTCACGATATCCAGAAACGCGGTGATCGACCATGTCCGCAAGAAGGCCGCCCGACGGAAGTACATGACGGACTCGGAGTACCCCGTGGAGTCCTATGCGGAACCCGACCAGGGCCTCGGCTCCATGGACGAGGTCCTGTCCGAACTTTCGGGATTGAACGAAAGCCAGCGTCGGGCGCTGGAGCTGCGGTTCAGCCAGGGGTTGACCTTTGCCGAAATAGCCGAGCGCATGCAGACTTCGGCGGACAATTCCCGCCAGATCATCAGCAGGGCCGTGCGCAGGCTGCGAAGCCTCATTGCTGGCAGGGGAGGGATACATGAAGAGGATTGATACGGAGCGGCAACGCCTGCGGGAATTCGTCGAGTTCGTCGAAGCCGACAGGGTCGTCCCGTCAGCGGGAATGGATGACGCCGTGCTCGGGACCGTGGCCAAGGACCTTCGCCCCGCGCCATGGAGGGTTTTCTCCAAGCTGACGCTCATCGGAGTTGCCACCGGTTCAGCGACATTGGCCGTCTGCCCGCAATTCGGCTTGGGTTCCGGTTCGCACAACGCGTTCCTGCATGAGATTCACGCCGCGACCTCGCCTACGCTTTTCTATCTGCTGTGCGGGATGCTCTTTGTGACCCTCGGCGCCATATTGAGCGGATGCTGGCTGACACGAAATGAAATCAACGCCGTCGGCAAGGTCGTCAACCGATACTTTGCCGCATATTGCGTTCTCGCCTACGTGACCCTGGTCACACTCGGCCCCGAGATCTTCGCGGCAAGCTCCCTGACCTGGATTGTCGGCGCACTGTTGAGCAATGTCGTCTGCTACGGATCCGTTGTCAGGTTGCGGCGCGCATGGGGGACGCGATGATGAGGCGTACGGGGAGGGCTGTGGGTTTCAAGGGGTTCTGAATTTCGGATTCTAAGGGTCAGCTCATTGTCCGATAAAAGGCATGGCCGTGATGTGCAGAGGTCACGATACCGCCCCCAAGGCGCCTCGCTGTCCGACCCGGTTCAGGCAGGGCGGGGTCGGTTGCCATCTCCATGCCGCGCCAGCCGAAGGCGGCCCTTGTCGGTCAGGCGATATTTCTGTTTGCTGCTCCGCGGCTTGTCAGGAATGGTCATTTCGATCAGACCGGCCTCCAAAGCTGGGAGTAGATAAGCCTTACGGAAATGCTCATCGTCTTTGAGCCCGAGCGCCTCTTTGAGCTGCTGCCGGGGCATCTCTCTGCCAAGAGCTGAGAGCAGTCGAACTTCCGGGGTGACTTCCTGTGCAACTTCCGGGGTCGAGCTGGTCACCGTATCCAGAACCATCCGCAACATGAAGGTGATGAAGGGCGCGGAATCGGTTTGTCGGGTGCTTTCCTGGAGGGCTTGGTAGTACTCGGCCTGGTGTTCGAAGATCAGGCTCTCCACCGGGATGTCGGCAAATAGGGGATTCCAGCGGGCCAGAATCAGGCTCTGCCACAGCCTTCCCAATCGGCCGTTGCCATCGGCGAAGGGGTGGATGAATTCGAACTCGTAGTGAAAGACCGAGCTGGCAATCAACGGATGGGCGTCGGTGGCGGCCAGCCAGCCGAACAGGTCATTCATCAGATGCGGCACCCGGTGGGCAGGGGGCGCCATGTGGATCACCTCCCGACAGCCATCACCCCCATACCGCTGCGTCGGTACATTCCGGCCTCGTCGATCAGGCCGGACATCAGGATCCGGTGCGCTTCCAGCAAATCCTCTTCCGACTCAGGCCTCCAGTTTTCGAAGTGGTCATAGGCGTCCAGGGCGTTTTTCACCTCCCGAACTTCACGGGGCGGGGCGATGACGCGCTTGCCTTCCAGAATAGCAGTGATCTGCGCTTCGCTTAGGGTGTTGCCCTCGATGGCAAGCGAGCCGTGAACGGTGCGGATGCGGTTGATGCGCCGCAAACGCAAGGATTTCGCTTGGTCGGTGAGGACGGTCAGCCGACCGACGACTTCGCTGATGGCGGCGACCCGGTTCAGGATTTCCTGGGTAATGGTGTAGGGCGGCTGGTAGGCGTTCACTGGAATGACGCGAACTACGCATTTTCCGTTGTTCTTGGCGCGTTTGAACCCTGATCGACAAAGCCGTCTGTCCGGTCGTGGCGTATCGACTCGGACGCAGCTTTTTCTTCAGCGTGTATCGGATGCTTGAGGCAAACGTTGCGTAACATGCCGCATTCATAACAAAACCCTCGCCATTTGACGAGGGTTTTGCGGTGACTTTATCAGACAAAGTGACGGAGTAACTCTATGAAAATAAAAAGCAAAAAGAAAACCCGCCAAGCAACCAGTCAGGTTGTCAGGCGGGTAAATCTTTTCAAGTCGTGGTGGAGCAAACAGCTCCCGACCGCAACTCAGCCTCCAGCCTCCAAACACCACGTAACACTTTGAAAACAAAGGGCTTCACATAGGAAGTCAAGTCACGCCCCAAGTTCCCAGCCGGGAAGCGGCTTTTCTCTCCCGATTTCCAAGCTCCGGACGAGGATGCTGGGTTTGCAACGCGAGCGGATACCAAAAACAATCTCCCAACGAATCTGATTCGATTCCGAAAACGGGACTCGAATTGACCTACCTACCCGGCAGTTCCGTACCGCGACTCATGATCTCGATATAGCCTGCATAGCTGAACAGGCGGTTGCGCTTCTGGGCGGTCAGCTCCTTGACGATGCCGAGCTGCTCCAAGTGGCCGAGCGCCTTATTGACGGTCGCTGGGGTGATACCGGTCTTCACTACCAACGAGCCTGATGTGGCGATGGGATGCTCCATCAGCGCCCGGTGGACCTGGAGGGTTGAGGCCGCCGCCCGGCCGAGGCCGCTGATCTTGTCGCGGTCCTGGTTCGACAGGTCCAGGAGCTGCTGCGCTGTCTCGACCGCCTGGGTGGCGGTGACAATGACCGCCTCGGCAAAGAAATCGAGCCAGGCTTCCCAGTCACCGGTCATGCGCACGTTGTTGAGCAACTCGTAGTAATACTGACGATGCGTCTTGAAGTAGAGGCTGAGGTAGAGCATCGGCTCCCGCAGCACCTTCTGCTCGCACAGGAGCAGCGCGATCAGCAAACGTCCCAAACGGCCGTTACCGTCCAGAAACGGGTGGATCGTCTCGAACTGCACATGGGCCAGCGCCGCCTTGAGCAGCACCGGGGTCGGCTCCGGCTGGTCATGGAGGA
>DPKT01000256.1:8355-8589 GCA_003542385.1 Desulfomicrobium sp. | reverse complement strand
GAAGGACCGCCTCTTCTACCTCGCCGTGCCGCCGTCGGCCTACATCCCCCTGGCCACGGCCATCGGCGAGGCCGGCCTGGCCCGGCAGGACGAGGACCGGCGCGTGCGCATCGTCGTGGAAAAGCCCTTCGGCCGCGACCTGCCCACGGCCCGTGAGCTCGACGAGGTCCTGCACCGCTATTTCCGGGAGAGCCAGATCTTCCGCATCGACCACTACATGGCCAAGGAGACGGT
>DPKT01000256.1:6259-8240 GCA_003542385.1 Desulfomicrobium sp. | reverse complement strand
CTGCGGGACATGTTCCAGAACCACATGATGATGCTCCTGGCCCTGTGCGCCATGGAGCCGCCGTCCCTGTTCGACGCCGAGCTGGTCCGCGACGAGCGATCCAAGGTCTTCCGCGCCCTGCGCCCCCTGGACCTGGAGCGCCTGGACGAGCAGCTGATCCTGGGCCAGTACGGGCCGGGCATGGTCGGCGGCAAACCCGTGCCCGGCTACCTGCAGGAGCCCGGCGTGCGGCAGGGCTCGACCACGCCGACGTTCGCCTGGATGAAGGTCTATCTGGACAACTGGCGCTGGCAGGGCGTGCCCTTCCATCTCTGCTCGGGCAAGCGCCTGGCGGCCAAGCACACCGAAATAACGGTGCAGTTCAAGAGCGTGCCCGTGTCCATGTTCCGCAAGACCCACGGCGGCGCCATCCCGCCCAACAGGCTGGTCATCGGCATCCACCCCCACGAGGTGGTCCGCCTGGAAGTCCAGACCAAGGGCCAGGGCTCCCGGCTGTGCCTGCAGGGCCAGTCCATGGAGTTCTCCTACGGCGCGGCCTCGGGCCTCGGGCGTCTGGACGACTACGCCAAGGTGCTGCTGGACTGCATCACCGGCGACCAGACCCTCTTCTGGCGGCAGGACGCAGTGGAACTGTGCTGGGGCTTTCTGACCCCGGTCCTCGACCGCTGCGACTGCGCGGAAGACGCGCTGCCCCTGCACACCTACGTCGCCGGCGGACCCGGGCCCAAAGAGGCGCACCGCGCCGCACCGTAACAACCTCGATTTTCAGGACAACGGACGCACCACTCGCAACCATCAACCCGACACGCATCAGGAGGACCCATGGCCGGTTTCGAAGGCATCAAATGGGCCGGTTCCCAGGCACGCTACACGCTCCACGACAAGACCTTCGCCATGGTGCCCACGGCCGACAAGGTCCCGGCAGTGTCCCGCTCCATCCACTACGGGATCTGCCTGGCCTTCGAGGGCATCCGCTACTTCATCGGCCCGGCCGAGGACGGCAGCCTGCACATCCAGTTCCTGAACCTGCACAAAAACCTGCAGCGCTTCCGCCGCTCCATCTCCTTCAATCTCGGCACGGCGCAACAGGCCATGGTGCCGACCGAAGAGGAGCTCCAAGGCCTGATCCTGCACTACCTGCGCAGCCCCGAACTGGCGGACTTTATCAGGGAAATGGGCGAGACCGGCGGCCAGGGCTACCTGCGGCCCTTCACCGTGGACGAGTCCCAGTCCATCGGCGTGACCTTCCCCGAGCGCCCGTCCATCCGCATGGTCACCTGCACCTACGACCGCTACCTGGGCGAGCCCTTCAGCGGCGTGGTCGTGCCCAACCTGGTGCGGGCCGTGGGCGCCAACGGCACGGGCAACCTCAAGCTCGGCGTGAACTACCTCCTGAGCGTCAAGGCCGTGGACGAGGCCAAGAGCATCCTGCCCGAGGCCAGTTCCGCCCTGTTCCTGGACGACCGCCTGGATCTGCCCCTGCGCGACCGCCGCATCACGGAATGGGACTCGTCCTGCTGCCTCATCGCCATGGCGGACGGCACGGTGGTGAAGATTCCCGAGAGCCCGCTGATCCTGCCCTCGGTGACCATCCAGGGCATCTGCGCCATCCTGCGCGAGGACGGCGTGCCCGTGGAGGAGCGGGACATGACCTACGGCGAGTTCATGGCCCGGGCCGAGGCCGGGGAGATCGCGGCCATCGCCTCCATCGGCACGGCGGGCATCCTGAACCGGGCCCAGCGCCTGATCATGGTCGACGAGAACAACGCGCCCTGCGGCGAGCTGCGCGCCCAGACCGACCACCCCATGTACCACGCCTTGGGCAAGGCCAGGCAAACCTACTGGGACATCTACCAGGACAAGGCCCCGGTACCCGCGGGCATGACTCTGCAAAGCTACCTGATCTGAAAGCGCCGAACGCCTTAAAAGCGTTCAGATGTTGACAACCGGGCCCGCACCACCTATCAGGCTTCCCACGCCT
>DPKT01000256.1:0-6229 GCA_003542385.1 Desulfomicrobium sp. | reverse complement strand
CCCCCTCATCTCCACCACAGGAAAAGTCAGGGCCTGGATGTAAAAATCCGGGCCCTTTTTCTTTTCCAAAATATCCTTCCCCGCACCATTCCCCACACGGGGCCGGGTTTTGCCCGACCTTTGAGGCGGTAAGATCCTTTTTCCACCACTCCACGGCACATCCATTTCTCTCCCATCCTTTCACGAACAAACCGCCATCGCCGAAATCCTCTCGGACATGGACGCCGAGCTTGCCGCCCTGGAGTAGCGGCGGGACAAGACCCGCCTGCTCAAGCAGGCATGATGCAGGAACTTTTGACCGGGAGGATACGGCTGATCACGTCGGGTAGCGAGAACGGGTCATAGCGAGCAAGGCAAAGTGCGGGATGAGCGCCGCCTGTGCCCTTCGACATGGATTCAACTTGCCGGCGTTCCTTTTTCAAGATACTTCATTCTTAAGCTTGAGTTAACATTTTGTTTTTTTTAGAGGAAAAGCAAGATATTCGAGATAACACTTTAACCCCTTCAACATGCCCACATTTCGCCATTATGATTTGAGCCTGCTCAACCCGGCTTTTGATTCCCCGCTGGTGGACGTGCTGACGGAGTTGGAACACCTGCGCCGTCTTCGCCTGGCCGGCACCACGCCCACTCCGATGTTCTTTCAGCTCAAGCATATCTTTCACATGCTCGAAAGTCTGGGTTCGGCCCGCATCGAGGGCAATCACACCACCCTGGCCGATTACGTGGAAAGCAAGCTGGAAGGCTCCCTGGAACGTCCATCCGACCAGCTACGGGAAATGGCCAACATCGAGGCCGCCATGGCCTACATCGAAGAAACCGTCCAACAGGGCCATCTGCTGACGGAACATTTCATCCGCGAACTGCATGCCATCACGGTCGGCAGTCTGGAACGAGAGGGCGACGCCACGCCCGGTGCATACCGCCGCCAACAGGTCAAGATCGCACGGTCGAATCATCTGCCTCCGGAATTCCTGCTGGTGCCGCAGTACATGCAGGAACTGGTGGCCTTCATCAACGAGAACCATCCACCCAAGTACGACCTGATCAAGGTGGCGCTGGCCCATCATCGATTCGGCTGGATACACCCCTTTGGCAACGGCAACGGACGCGTGGTCCGCCTGCTGACGTATTCGCTGCTGATCAAATACGGCTTCAACGTCCAGGCCGGAGGGCGGGTGCTCAACCCGACAGCCGTGTTCTGCAACGACCGGGACCACTATTACACCATGCTGGAAGAAGCCGACGCCGGTACTCCGCTCGCTCTGGAAGCGTGGTGCATCTATGTATTACAGGGTATTCTGGGTGAGTTGCGCAAAGTGGATCGGCTGACGGATTTCACCTATCTGACCGACAACGTGCTCCTGCCCGCCATTGCCTTTGCCCGCGAACGCGAACTGATCACGGCAACTGAAGCACACATTCTGCAGATCGGCGCACAAAAGGGCATTGCCAAGGCCGCCGATCTGGGCGCCGCCATGCCGGGCATGACAACGGCCCAACGCACCTACCAGATCAGGAAGCTGGTAGAGCGCAAGATGCTGCTGCCGATCAAGGAAGGCGCGCGGCAATACACCCTGGGCTTCAGCAACAGTTTCCTGTTGCGGGGCATCATCCGCACGCTGTCCGAGCAAGGTTTCATCCCCCCAACGCTTAACCGACCGGCATAAGCCACGCCACGCCAACCCCGTCCCGAACAAACAACAGAAGAAGCGATTTGGCTTCAAACGGATGCCGGCATTGATTGGTGAGGTGAGGAGTCTGAAAATAGAGATCCATCTCCTGTCAATCATGAGAATATCTTGAAATATACATCACGTTATCTCTCTGAATCCCGACGAAATCACCCGATGACTCAAGCGTGTTGCGCTCCCCGCGATTCTTCAGCTATGGTTCATGCCTGACCCGCCCATCCGCACGATTGTTCCCCCATCGGACGGACGGAACCTCAACCCCGGAGGCATCATGGAACTCTCGACGAAAACGAAAATCGGCGATCTGCTCGACGCGTACCCTTTTCTGCTCGAATATCTGGTCAAGCAGTCGCCGAAGTTCTCCAAGCTGGAAAACCCCTTCCTGCGCAAGACCGTGGCCTCCTTCGCCTCGGTCTCCAAGGCCGCAGCCCTGGGCGGACTCGACCCGGACGATTTTCTTGCCGGCATCGCGGTGGAGATATTCAGGAAATCCAACGACTCCGTCACCCTAGTCAACAGCGGCGGGCGGGCGGAGCAGGCGCGGGGCGTGTCGCGCGAGGAGCGGATCGAGGCCTTCAAGGGCATTGTCATGCGCCTGCACGGGGGCGAATCCCTCGACAGCCTGCGGCAGGAATTTCACGCGCTGCTGAAGGACGTCTCCCCGGCCGAGGTCGGCGCGATGGAGCAGCGCCTCGTGGCCGAGGGCATCCCGGAGTCTGAGATCAAGAAGCTGTGCAACCTGCACGTCGAACTCTTCACCGCCGACGCCGACAAGCCCGAACTGCCGCTCCTGCCCGACGGGCACCCCATCCGCACCTTCCAGGCCGAGAACGCCCTGGCCGAGGAAAAGGCGGCGAATCTGTCCACGATCCTGGGCGCCGTCCGGGACGAGCTCGGGTATTCGGGGGCGCGAAATGCCCTGAAGAACGGGGTCGCGGACCTGGCCGCCATCATCCGCCACTACGAGCGCAAGGAGAACCAGCTCTTCCCCATCATGGAGGCCCACGGCCTGACGGCCCCGCCGCAGGTCATGTGGGAGATCCATGACGACATCCGGGCCATGTTCAAGAAGGCCCAGGCCTGCCTGGAGTCCGCAGAGCACGCTCCGGCCGCGGAGGCCGTGTCCGAGCTGGTCCTGGCCGTGCGCGACATGGTCTTCAAGGAGGAGCGCATCCTCTTCCCCATGGTCTTCGAGGCCTTTTCCGAGGAGGACTGGCGCAAGGTCAGGCGGGGCGAGGCGGAGATCGGCTTCGCCTGGGTGGACCCGGGCGATGCGTGGCTTCCTGCCGCCGGGACGACCACTTCCGGCGGAGGAGCCACCGGCCTGATACCGCTCGACTGCGGACGCATGGAGCCCGAGGTGATCAACGCCCTGCTCAAGCACCTGCCCGTGGACATGACCTTCGTCGGCCCCGACGACCGCGTGCAGTACTTCTCGCAGACCGAGGAACGGATCTTCCCGCGCAGCGAGGGCATCATCGGCCGCGAGGTGTCCAAATGCCATCCGCCCAAGAGCGTGCACATGGTCGAGGAGATCCTGGCGCGGTTCAAGAGCGGGGAGCGCGACACGGCCGAATTCTGGATCGAGCTGGGCGGACGGTTCATCCACATCCGCTATTTCGCGGTCAGACGCGAGGGCCGGTATCTGGGCTGCCTCGAAGTCAGCCAGGACGTCACCGCCATCCGCGCCCTGAAAGGGCAGCAGCGCTTGCTGGACTGGAAGTGACGACGTGGCCTGCACCTCGTGAAGACAGGGCAAGCTTTTGAACCGCGTCCCCGTGACGCAGCGAACTCTTTGACTCCGCACCGTCATCCGCAATTCCTCGTCCACCATTGCCGGGAAGCGTCTCTTTCGCGGGACGCTTCCCGTTCCGGGCCATGTCCGCGCATCCGAAGCGCGAGGCACGGGATGCCTTGCGCCCTTGCGCTTTCTCTTCCGACTCGCGTAAGAAATATCCAGGGCGACGCCGCCCCCATGAATTCACCCCCGTCGACGTCAGCGAGGCTTCATGTCCCGGAAGCAGAAGACCAGCATCCCTAGCGCGTTCCTGCGCTTCACGTCTCTCATTTCGACCGTTAGTCTGCTGCTGTTGGGCGCCTTGTGGATCAGCGACGACGTCTACCATTTCGAGGAAGACAGCGCAGAGTACCGACAGGAATTCCTCGAGATGCGCAAGGGCGAAGTCAGGCACGAAGTGGAACTCTTCCTGGCCGCGGTCGCAAAGCGGCGCGGCAACCTCGAAGACTCCCTGCGGGAGAACATCCGGGACCGGGTCGATGAGGCCTGGGCCGTGGCCGACAACCTCTACCGGCACAATTCGGGGCGCATGGGGCGGGAGGATCTGGCCGGGATGATCCGCGAGGCCCTGCGCCCCATCCGCTACAACAACGGGCGGGGCTACTTCTTCGCCACGGGCCTCGACGGGGTGGAGCAGCTCTTCGCCGACCGGCCGGAGTTCGAGGAACGGAACCTCCTGGACATGAAGGACGAGTCGGGGAAACCCGTCATCCGGGACATGATCCGCATCGCCAGGGAACGGGGCGCGGATTATTACGAATATTTCTGGACCAAACCCGGCAGTCCGGGGCGCGACCACCGCAAGCTCGCCTACATCCGCCACTTTCCCGCCCTCGACTGGCTGATCGGCACCGGGGAATATCTCGAGGATGTCGAGAACGACCTCAAGGCCGAAATACTGATGCAACTGGAGCAGGAGCGTTTCGGCGACGGGGGGTACCTCTTTGCCGGCACCCTGGACGGCGTCGCGCTTGCCGGGCCGGGCAAGGGCAAGAACATGCTCGCGGCGACCGACGCCAACGAACTGAAGGTCGTGCAGGAACTCATCGCCACGGCCAAGAAAGGCGGCGGCTTCATCGAATACGTCATGCCGCCCATCGAGGGCATCACCCCACACCGCAAATTGAGCTACGTAACCCTGGTGAATGATTGGGGCTGGATCGTCGGCGCGGGCGTCAACCTCGACGCCGTCGAGGCGGAGATCGCGCGCAATCGGCAAGACATCATGGCCAACAGCCTTAAGCACACCGCCATGCTGCTCGGCCTGCTCGGCATCGTCTTCCTCGGCCAATACATCGCCGCCCGACGCGCCACGGCGCGGCTCAGGGACGGCCTGGCCGTCTTCATGGACTTTTTCAGCCAGGCCGGACGGTCCGGGGCGGCCCTCGTGCCCGAGTCGCAGCCCTACACCGAACTGGAGGAGCTGGCCGCCACGGCCAACGCCATGATCGACGGCCGCCTGCGAGCCGAAAAGGCCCTGCAGGACAGCGAAGCCCGGTACCGGCGTCTGGTGGACAACGCCCTGGACGCCATCTTCCTGGCCGACCGGTCCGGCCGCATCATCGACGCCAACAACGAGGCCTGCCAGAGTCTCGGGTACACGTTCGAGGAGGTCACGTCCCTGAACGTCTGGGACGTGGACATCCATGCCTCGGCCGAAGGTTTCGGGCAGGTCGTCGACATGTTGAACGAAAAGGGGGCCGCGATGCTTCAAGGCGCCCACCGCAAGAAGGACGGCACCGTGTTTCCGGTGGAGGTTCAGACCACCGTTTTCCAGGAGAACGGCTACCTGCTGGTCCTCGGCGTGGCCCGCGACATCTCCGCCCGGATCGAGGTCGAAGAGAAGCTCAGACAGTCCGAAAAGACGTTCATCCAGCTCTTCCAGTCATCGCCGGAAGCCATTCTTCTCGTGCAGACGGAGAGCGAGCGCATCAGGGAGGTCAACGAGGCCTGCGTGCGGCTCTTCGGCCATGCCCGGGAGGACCTGCTGGGGAAAACCGCATTGGAAGCTGGGCTTTACGCCCGCCAGAGCGATCGCGACACGATTCTCGGCGAATTGCTCCGGGGCGGGGAGGTCAAGGACTACGAACTGCAGATGCGGCACAGGGACGGACGCATCCTGGACTGCGTGCTCTCGAGCCAAATCCTGGACATCGGCGGCGAGCGCCATCACCTGGCGTCCTGCCACGACATCACGGAGCAGAAGAAAATCCAGGAAATGCTGATCCAGTCCGAAAAAATGATCTCCGTCGGCGGCATCGCCACGGGCATCGCCCACGAAATCAACAATCCCCTGGGCATCATCATGCAGGCCGCCGAAAACCTGACGCTCAGGACCCGGCCCGATTTCCCCAAGAACCGTGAGGCGGCCGAGGCCGTCGGCCTCGATCTCGGGCTCATGGACAGCTACATGAAGGCCCGCAAGCTCGACGTCTTCATCCAGGACATCCGCGAAGCCGGCGTCAGAGCGGCCTTCATCGTGCGCAACATGCTCGACTTCAGCCGGCGCGGGGAATCCAGGCGCACCATGTGCCGCGTGCGCGACATCGCGGAAAAGGCGCTGAACCTGGCCCGCAGCGATTACGACCTGAAGAAGCGCTACGACTTCCGCAGCATCCGCGTCGACATCGCGGAGGAGCCCGATGTGCCCGCCGTTTTCTGCAGCGAGACGGAGATGGAGCAGGTCTTTCTGAACCTGTTCCGCAACGCGGCCCAGGCCATGGCCTCGGTCGAGCCC
>DPKT01000340.1 GCA_003542385.1 Desulfomicrobium sp. | reverse complement strand
TGCGCGTCGTGCCGAAAGGCTTATTTAGTGAGATGCAACACCGGAGGTGCGCATGCATGAAGTCAGCCTGAACCGAGTCATCACGGATTACCTCACGGGCAGGGAGATCATGGACACGACCTACGAGGACCTGCGTCAGGCCCTGGCGCGCATGCTGGTCGAAGACAGGAAATACCCGCGCGAGAGTATCCTCCCGAAATATGAGCTGCTTTACGAGGTCGCCGGCGAGAGCCAGTCGGCCGTTGTCGACCTCGCGGTTTTCGGCCCGGGCGGAGAGCCTCTGCTGGCCCTTTTCTTCTGTCCGGGGGAGGTTGGCACCTTTGTCCGCGAAAGCGTGGCCGCGGCCCGCATTCACCTTCCCTCGCCGTTTCCTCTGGTCGCCGTGACGGATTCCATGGAACTCGTTCTCGTGGAGTCGAGGACCGGGGACTGCATTGCCGACGGCTTTCACGCCGTCCCCTTGTGGCGTGACCTGCCGGTCCTGGCCGGGAAGCATCCGTGCCCGCCCCTGGGTGAAGAACGCCTGCTCAAGGAGAGACGGATTCTGACGGCCTACACGGGTCTGGGAGGGCCATGCTGCGGGGGTGAGTGCAGCCTGTAGCCCCCCGTTGGTCTGCTCAGAATGCTGATGGTGCGGCCTCGAGGTCGCACCATTTTTCGTGGTGGACCGAAGTCCATGCCCCGAGGGCTTCGGTCAGCTCCTCCTGGCTCACGCCGACTGCGCCGACCTGGCCCACGACCAACCCGGCTGCGCAGTTGGCCAGGATGCTCGCGCTCAGCAGATCGAGCCCGGAGCTGAGGCCCAGGGCGATGACTGCTATGACTGTGTCGCCGGCACCCGTCACGTCGAAGACCTTCTTGGCCATTGTCGGCAGATGGAAGACGCCAAGCCCCGGCAGGAACACGGCCATGCCGTCCGCCCCCAGGGTGATGACCAGGGTCTGCAGGCTGCGTTCCCGGATGATCTTCTTTCCGGCCTCGATGATGTCCGCGCGTGTTTTGATGGGCATCTCGGACCCTTCGGACGCTTCCTTGGTGTTGGGCGTCATGCTGTACAGGCCGGAGTAGTGCGGGAAGTTGCAGGTCTTGGGGTCGAGGATGACTTTCTGTCCGGGTTTCCTGCGCCCGTGGAACCAGGCCAGGAATTTTTCCGAGATGACGCCCTTGCCGTAGTCCGAGAGGATGACCGTGTCGAACTGGTCGATCCTGGCGTCAACGGCTTCGGTCAGCTTCGAGAATTCAAGGCTGTCGAGGGGCCTGTCCGTTTCCCGGTCCACGCGCAGCATCTGCTGATGGGCGGCGATGATGCGCGTCTTGAGGGTCGTCTCCCGGAATTGCGACGTGATGAGGCTGCACTCGACCCCGAGTTCCGTGCAGATTTCACGCAGGTTGCGGCCGTAGGCGTCCTCGCCGCACAGGCTGATGAGAGTCGGCTTGCCGCCCAGGGTGGCGACGTTCTGCGCCACGTTGCCCGCGCCGCCGATCTTGAAGCTCTGATCCGTGACCTTGACGATGGGTACCGGCGCTTCGGGAGAGATGCGTTCGACGACCCCTTTCTGGTACTGGTCGAGCATGATGTCGCCGATGATCAGCACGCGGGAGCCGATCATGCGGGATGCGTTGAAGGCCAGATTCATGCGTGTTCCTCCCCGGCCATGCGTTCGAGAAAGGCGGCGATTCGTTCGCGCTCCTCGCTGCTGGCGTAGGAGAGGACGATTTTTCCCTTTTTCATGGAACCGGAATGCTTGATGGAAAACCGCTGGTTCAGCCCCGACAGGACTCGGGCGATGTCCTCGGCGACCGGCTTTCTGCGAGCCCCCGCGTTCGCCCCTCTGCTTTTCTTCTGTTTGAACTTCTTGATCATCTCTTCCGTCGCCCGGACGTTGAGCCCCTTGGCAACGATGAGCGCGGCCACGTCCTCCATGTCCTTGTCCTCGGTCAGGCCGAGCAGGGCGCGGGCGTGCCCCGCAGACAAAGCCGCGTCCTCCAGCATGGTCTGCACCGTCTGCGGCAGACGCAGGAGGCGCAGGCTGTTGGTCACGGCCGGCCGGCTCTTGCCGACCTTGTCCGCCAGTTCCTCCTGGGTGATCTCGAAATGCTCCTTGATCTGTCCCAGGGCTCGGGCTTCCTCCATGGGGTTGAGATCCTCGCGCTGGAGGTTCTCGATGAGCGCGATGGCCATGCTCTCGTAGTCGTCCATGGTGCGGACGATGCAGTCGATGCTCCTGAGGCCGGCCATCTGGCAGGCGCGCCAGCGGCGTTCGCCGGCCACAATCTCGTATCTCCCTTCGGTCAGCGGCCGCACCAGTATGGGCTGGATGAGGCCCTGGGCCTTGATGGACGCGGCCAGTTCCTCCAATGCCGTCTGGTCGAAGTGGTGGCGGGGCTGGTGAACATTGGGGCTCAGGGCCTCGATGTTCAGATTCACGATTTCGGCTTCATGTTCGGGTTCGACATTGCGGCTCTTGATGAGTACATCAAGCCCGCGTCCGAGCCCGCGTTTCTTGAGAGTCATAATCCACCCGCGGATGTTTGCCTCAGGGCCGTTGACCCTGGGCGTTTCGTATTTAG
>DPKT01000329.1 GCA_003542385.1 Desulfomicrobium sp. | reverse complement strand
CCTGCGCGCCCTGGGGGCGGGTTGGGCCTGGGGCCTCGGCCTGGCCGCGGTGTTCGGCCTGGCGGGGGTGGCAGTCATGGCCTTGATTTCGCGCAGCAGCGGCACCATGGTCCACTGCACGGCCTGGTGCCCCATCGGCCTGCTGAACAACCTCGTGGGCCGCATCCTGCCCTGGCGCGTGTCCATCGACAGCTCCTGCACGGGCTGCGGCCTGTGCGCCAAGGCCTGCCGCTACAACGCCCTGACGCGGGCCGATCTCGAACGAAAGCGCCCCGGCCTGACCTGCTCACTGTGCGGCGACTGCCTGCCGCGCTGCCCCCACGGGCACCTGGGCTACGCCTTTCCGGGCCTGGGGCGGGACCGCGCGCGGCAGGTCTTCATCACCCTGGTCTGCGCCCTGCACGCCGTCTTTCTGGCGGTGGCCCGCATCTAGTATCTGTCGAGGACCCGCTCCTTCTCGGAGAAGTCCCACTCCTTGAGGCCCAGGGCCACGAGGATGTCGTCGACAAGCTCGTCCACGCTGCGGTGGGCCTGGAGCATGTGGTCCATGCCCGCCATGTACAGGGGCTCGCGCTCGGCCATGACCGCGGCCACCTCGTCGTGCAGGTCCAGGGGCGTCAGGGAAGGTCGCTGGGCCGCGTTGGAGTCCCGCAGAAGCCTGCCTATCAGCAGCGCCGCGTCGGCCGCCAGATAGAAACTCACGCCCGTGCGGTACATGAGGTCGCGGTTGGCCTGGGACAGGACGATGCCGCCCCCCGTGGCCACGACCTTGCCGGGCAGCTCCGCGGCCCGGGCCAGGGCCTCGGTCTCCAGGCGGCGGAATTCGTCCCAGCCCGCGTCGGCGACGATGGCCTCGATGGTCTTGCCCGCGGCTTCGACGACCAGGGCGTCGGTGTCGAGGCAGGAGCAGCCCAGAACGGCGGCCAGGGCCGCACCCACAGTGGTCTTGCCGCTGCCGCGCATGCCGAGCAGATAGATGTTCTTCTCCGCCAGGGAGAAGGGGGCGCGCTTGAACTGGCCGGGACGGAAGGTCATGGTCGCGCCGGACTCTTCGATCTCGGTTTTCTTTTTAATGAATGTCGTCATGGTTGTCCTCCTCGTCATCGACGGCATCCCGAATCCTTCAAAAAGGGCCAAATTGCAACGCGCAATACCGACTGCCCCGTACGTTGACGGCCAAACGCAACTCGGGCTAGCATCCATTCTTCCGCACCGACAACCCCAACAAGGATCGCCCATGAAGGCCCTGAAAACCCTGTTCGTCACCCTGCTGCTCCTCTGCGCTCCCACGATCCTCATGGCCCAGGGCGTCGAGAAAATCGGCGTGCAGGGCCTGCGCAACCTGATCGATTCGAACAAGGGGCGCGTCCTGATCATCAACTACTGGGCCACCTGGTGCAGCCCCTGCGTGAAGGAGTTTCCGGGCCTCATGAACGTACGCAGGGAATTCGCCGAAAGCGACCTGAGCATCGTCGGCATCTCCGTGGACTACAATCCCAAGCCCGTCGAAAACTTCATCAAGCAGAACAAGGTCAATTTTCCCATCTTCATCGACGACGGCTCCATCGGCTCCATGATGGACATCGGCTCCATCCCCCGTACGCTGATCTACGACCGCCAGGGCAAGAAGATTCTCGACCACCTCGGGTTCATCCCCGAGGAAAGCTTCCGCCACGTGGTGGCGCGACTGCTGGGAACACCATGAAGATTCTGGCGGAACTGGCCGAAAGGGCGATCATCGAAGCCCAGCAGCGCGGGGAGTTCGAGGGGCTCGAAGGCCAGGGACGGCCGCTTCCCGACCAGTCGGACCCGTTCATGCCCGAATCCCTGCGCATGGCCTACAAGGTCCTGAAGAATTCCGGCTACGTGCCCGAAGCCATCCAGTCCCAGCGGGAAATCCGCTCCCTGATCGAATGCCTGGAACGCGAGACGGACGAATTGCGCAAGATGCGCCAGATCCAGAAGGTCCAGCTCTTCCTGGCCCGTGCCAAGATCCGCCATGGCGGCCTCCTGCAGGAGGAAAACGAGGCGTACTTCCAAAAGGTGGTGGCCCGAACCACCCTGAACACCACATCATGAACCCACATCGCCGTACCCTGCTCAAGGCCGCCCTCGCCCCCCTGCTCCTGCCCCTGCTGGGCGGAGAGGCCCGGGCCACGGCCGTGTCCGAAGTGTCCGAAATACGCGTCATCCAGACCAAGGACCCGGCGCGGACCCTGGAACGCGTGTCCGCCCCCGGCTACGCCCACGCCCTGGCCCAGTCGGTGCTGGCCTTCATCATCGAGGGCTACCCCAAAGGCAACCTCCCGGTCTGGAAAAAGCCTCTGGCCGAGGTGGACTTCAACGCGCGCATCCCCCTCATCTGCGAGCACGTGGTGCGCGGCGTGATCCGTCATGCCGCCATCCATCCGGTGGACCCGTGCTGGATCATGGGCCAGATGATGGCCGAGTCCTTCTTCTGCGAGTTCGCCGTGTCCTCGGCCCTGGCAGTGGGGCCCTGCCAGTTCATCTCCGCCACGGCCCGGGGGTACGGCATGGTCTGCGCCGACGCCCACGGCCAGCCGGCCAGCTTCGCCCGGCGAGCGGACCTGGAACCGGAATTCGCGAACATGGCCGAGCGCCGCGAGCAGATGCGCGCCCTGCGCCGCGAACAGCCCGACCTCTTCGGCAACCCCTCCAAGCTCCTGCGCACCCTGCTGAACGCCCAGACCGCTGGCAAGGCCATCCCCTCGGCCGGGACCTACGCCCTGGCCCTGGACCGCATGGACCTCCTGCAGTCCAGCTACGCCATGGCCCGGGACAACTGCCGGCTGTACATGGAGGAGAACTTCCGGGGCCGCTCCATCTTCAACCCCCAGGACGCGGCCTTTTTCGAGAAGTTCGACCAGCGCGTCCTCTACCAGCACTGCGTCGACGCCATGGTCCGAATGATGGCTGAGAACCTGCGCTCCCGCAGCGGCAACATCCTCGCGGCCACGGCCGGCTACAACGCGGGCCTGGGCAACACGGACTACTCCAAGGCCGGCATCTACGAACCCTACGGCCGCATCCCCAATTTCGCCGAGACCGTGGACTACGTCAGCAAGATCCTCGTCAACCACCATGAAATCGCCCGGCGCATGGGATAGGCCATGAACCCGTCCAAAGTCAGCTGCGGCCATCTCGAAACCCTGACCGACCTGCCCAACATCGGCCCGGCCATGGCCCGCGACCTGCGCCTGCTGGGCTTCGACCATCCCGCGCAGCTCGCCGGCCAGGACCCGCAGGCCCTCTACGACCGCCTCAGCGAACTGACCGGCGTCCGCCAGGACCCCTGCGTGCTGGACGTCCTCGTCTCCGTGACCAGATTCATGGACGGCGAGGAGCCCAGGCCGTGGTGGCACTACACCCCGGAGAGGAAGAAACGGCCCATCGTCTGAGCCGGTCCCTTCGCACGCCGCCCGGAAGAATGGATCCCCGCCTTCGCGGGGATGACACGAGACAGTGCGTATTGCCATCGCCTGAATGGTTCGCCGTTTTCCGCAATATCACCACGTCATCCCCGCGAAGGCGGGGATCCAAGCTTTTCCCCGTCTTCCGCTTCCCAGCCTCTCCTCCGTGCTCCGAACCAAGCCTTCCTGACCGGTCCGGACGAGGCCCATCGACTGTCTGACTGAGCCAGGCATAGTTCGTTTTCCCGTCGCCCGCCGCCCGAAGTGAAAGCCTCTATTCGAAGAAGCGACGGAAAAACGTTACGAGGCCGGCGAAGGAGTTTCGACGGGCCTCGTCCGGACCGGTCAGGAAGGCGGCCGCGTAGGCTCGAATATTGAATAGCCCCGCACACTTAAACAGCGCCGGTTTCGCCCATCTGTACTGGACATCCTCAGCAACAGGAAATCTTCCCAACGACACCGGGAATATTTCCCACTTGACCGCCTGTTTTCCCATCCGATAATCGATTTTTTGGCCTCTTCCTTGCTTATTCCATCTCCCCGGCCCGAATTACGGGCCGAGGAGCATGTTTTTTCTTCAATTTTGTCATTAAAAGCCTTGTCGCCTTGGGAAAATATGACATTTCTGTCATATGGGCATCCACCCCTCAGCGGCGCCGGGGATAGAACACTCATCAGGGAGTAGCGCGCTATGTGTCGATTGTTTGCGCTGACCAGCAGCGACCCCGTCTCCCCCATGGATGCCATCCGGGCCCTGGATGTCATGCGCGAGGGACACGACGGCTCGGGCGTCGGCCTGTACCTGTCGGATCTGGCCGGTCCATTCGAGTCCATGAAGGACAGCCCCGTCCTGTCCGGAATCTTCACCGACCTGGGCATGAAACGTCTCGACGAGTTCATGGAAGCCAAGGGCTTCACGCTCAGGTACGACATGCCCATCACGCCCAAGGGGCCGCTGCCGACCTGGACGCCCCGGCGTGACCGTTACGTGGTCCGCGCCTACGACATCCCCGCCTCCTGGAAGGATCTGAACGACACCGAAAAGGGGCAGGGCTACCTCAAGACCCGTCTGGAACTCAAGCACATGGGCCTGCAGGACGAGAGCATGACCGTCTTCTCCTTCTGGCCCGACACGGTCATGATCAAGGAGATCGGCGACCCGCTGCAGGTCGGCGAGTACCTGGGCCTGGACCGCCCCGAGATCATGAGCCGCCTCGTCCTGGCCCAGGGCCGACAGAACACCAACTACGCCATCAACCTCTACGCCTGCCACCCCTTCTTCATCGAGGGACTGAGCACCATGACCAACGGCGAGAACACGGCCTTCGTGCCCATCCGCGACTACCTCATGGGCCAGGGCGTGCCCGGCTACGAGGGCTACAACTCGGACTCCGAGGTCTTCACGCACATCCTGCACTACACGGTCCGCAGGCTGGGCCTGCCCTTCGAGGCGTACAAGCACATCATCACGCCCCTCAAGGACCACGAGATGAAGGGCCACCCCGACCAGGCCTTCCTGTCCAAGCTGAAGCAGATCTGCCGGCGCCTGATCATCGACGGCCCCAACTGCGTCATCGGCTGCCTGCCGGACAAGTCCATGTTCATGGTCCAGGACAGCAAGAAGCTGCGCCCCGGCGTGGTCGGCGGCCGTCCCGGCTTCTACGCCTTCTCCTCGGAGATCTGCGGCCTGGACCTGGCCATCCCCGATCGTGACAAGTCCCAGGATTTCCAACCCATGCATCTGGATTCGGCCATCGTTGGCCCGGACCGCCAGGAGGTCAGAGTATGTCGGCAGTCGCAGCCATTACCCCTTCCCAACTGAGCCTCAAGGACCTGCCCTGGCAGATCCGCTGGGACAAGGACCGCTGCACCCTGTGCGGCCAGTGCGCGGCCGTGTGCCCCATGCAGACGCTGGAGCTCGGCACCTTCCGCAAGCGCATCGTCAAGGTCCCGGCCGGGCTGAAGAGCAAGCCCGAGAACGAGCACACCGTCTACTACGGCATCCGCCAGCGCACGGCCCCGCATCAGGCCTGCATCGGCTGCGCGACCTGCACCATGGTCTGCCCCAACGACGCCATCATGCCCATGCATTCCGACGAGAAGGACAAGCTGCGCATGCACGTCAACCTCGGCGGCCAGCCCCGCACCCGCGGCGGCCGTCGCAACGACAGCGGCTCGGTGCTCGACCAGATCAAATTCATCCGCATCTCCATGCTGACGGACCCGGCCCTGGACTCGGGCCGCCACGAGTTCGACCTGCGCACCCTCATCGGACGCATCCAGTCCCCGGCCGAAGGCCTGGCCACCTTCAAGGAGCAGGGCTGGGCCCCGGCCGTGCGCGAGATCTACCCGCTCATGATCGGCAGCATGTCGTTCGGCGCCCTGTCCCCGAACATGTGGGAAGGCCTGCAGATGGGCGTGGCGTACCTGAACGAGGAACTGAACATGCCCGTGCGCATGTGTACGGGCGAGGGCGGGTGCCCGCCGCGCCTGCTCAGGTCGCGTTTCCTCAAATATGTCATTCTCCAGATCGCCTCGGGCTACTTCGGCTGGGACGAGATCATCCACGCCATCCCGCACATGAAGGAAGACCCCTGCGCCATCGAGATCAAGTACGGCCAGGGCGCCAAGCCCGGCGACGGCGGGCTCCTCATGTGGCACAAGGTCAACAAGCTCATCGCGGCCATCCGCGGCGTGCCTCCGGGAGTGAGCCTGCCGAGCCCGCCGACGCACCAGACCCAGTACTCCATCGAGGAGTCCGTGGCCAAGATGATCCAGTCCATGTCCATGGCCTGGGGCTTCCGCGTGCCCGTGTACCCCAAGATCTCGGCCACGACCACGACCAACG
>DPKT01000015.1 GCA_003542385.1 Desulfomicrobium sp. | reverse complement strand
TCAACGAGCTTTCCCCCCTGGACGCACTGACCCTGCTCCACCAGTGGAAGGCTATGGCAGGAAACTCATGAAACGTCTGCTGCTGTGCATCCTCCTCCTGTCGGCCGCGGCCTGCGGCAAGAAGGAATGGCCCCAGCCCGTGGCCAGCGAGGAGCTGATCCAGATCAACCACATGGAGGCGCGCTACGACCAGGGCTGCATCCTGATCAATGCCAAGCTCGGCGGCCGCCTGGCCAACCTCGAATATTTCCTGGTGGAGATCGAGCAGGAAGGCTGCCCCACCTGCCCCTTCACTCCGTCCTACACCCAGAAGTTCTTCCCCTACAGTTCGGGCCTGTACCGCAAGGAGAACAGCTTCATCTTCACCATCTGCGAGCCCTTGCCGGGCAAGACCCTGCGCATCCGCCTGAAGGCGGACAACACCTACCACATCATCCAACCGGCCCTGTCGGAGATCATCACCCTCGAACCCTCGACCCCCTGACACTGAGAGGAAACCTCATGCATTACTTTCAATACAAGGACGGACAGCTCCACGCCGAAGACATCCCCGTGGCCGACCTGGTGCGGGAATACGGCACGCCCCTCTATATCTATTCGGCCACGACCCTGAAGCGCCATTTCAAGGCCTTCGACTCGGCCTTCGAGGGAATCGACCACCTGACGTGCTATTCGGTCAAGGCCAACTCCAACCTGAGCCTGCTGAAGATCCTGGCCAAGGAAGGCGCGGGCACGGACATCGTGTCCGGCGGCGAACTCTTCCGCGCCCTGCGCGCCGGGGTGCCCCGCAACAAGATCGTCTATTCGGGCGTGGGCAAGAAGGCCGTGGAGATCCAGGAGGCGCTGCTGGCCGACATCCTCATGTTCAACGTGGAGTCGCGGCAGGAGTTGGAGCGCATCAACGCCATCGCCGGCGAACTGGGCAAGGTGGCGCGCATCAGCCTGCGCATCAACCCCGACGTGGACCCCAAGACCCACCCGTACATCTCCACGGGCCTCAAGGAGAACAAGTTCGGCCTGTCCAGACCCGACGCCCTGGAGACCTACGCCCTGGCCAAGAGCCTGCCCAACGTGGACCCCGTCGGCATGGACTGCCACATCGGCTCCCAGCTGACCAAGCTCTCCCCCTTCCTGGAAGCCCTGGACCGCCTCAAGGCCTTCCACGGGCAGCTGCTGGAGATGGGCATCAAGATCAAGTACCTGGACCTTGGCGGGGGCCTCGGCATCACCTACAACGAGGAGGAGCCGCCTCACCCCGAAGAGCTGGGCAAAGCCCTGGTCGAGTCCCTGAAGGGCATGGACGTGACCCTCATCCTCGAACCCGGCCGCGTCATCGCCGGCAACACGGGCATCCTGGTGGCCGAAGTGCAGTACACCAAGACCAACGAGGACAAGACCTTCGTCATTGTCGACGCGGCCATGAACGACCTGGTGCGCCCGTCCCTGTACGGCTCCTACCACCGCATCGCGCCGGTCAAGGAAGGCAACGGCGAACAGATGACGGCGGACGTGGTCGGCCCCATCTGCGAATCGGGCGACTTCCTGGCCAAGAACCGCACCTTCCCCAAGGTGGCCCAGGGCGACCTGCTGGCCGCCTTCTCGGCCGGCGCCTACGGCTTCGTCATGTCCTCGCAGTACAACTCCCGCCCCCGGGCCGCGGAGATCATGGTCGAAGGCGACAAGCACGTGCTCATCCGCAAGCGCGAGGTCTACAACGACCTGGTGGCGCTGGAAGAGGAAGGGTTGTCGCTCATCGATGAACTGAAAAAATAGCCGAGCTCACCTCGAAATGATCCCCCGGCAGCGTAATGCGACCGGGGGATTTTCTTTATCTGGCCGCCCCAAAACGGGGATCAGCTACGTCGCATAAAAAGCCGGATCGCTTCTGTATGCCCAATGCACTCCGCGTCCCGGCTTTTACCTCTTCCATGCAACCCACCGTTTGAACGGCCAGCATTCATTCTTTCACAGTCAATTATCGTGCACCTCTCTCCCGACAGTGATCCAGCGCAATATCGAGAATTCTCTCCACGTGCTCATCATCAAGAACGTAGAAAACCACCTTGCCCTCCTTCCTTGCCCGCACCAGCCGCGCGGTCCGCAGCAGCCTGAGCTGATGCGAGACAGCGGACACGGTCATCTGCAGCACAGCAGCCAGATCCCCCACGCACAGTTCGCCCATCCGAAGGGCGTCGAGGATCCTGACCCGTGTAGGGTCGGCCATGGCCCCGAGCAACGCCGCCACTCCCTCAAGTTCACGCGCCTCCGTTCGCCCCAGTTTGGCTCGTGCGACATCGGCCGGATGGATGCAGTGAGTTTCGCGGACCTTATTCATGATTTCCTTTTATTCAAATATGTTAGGATTAATTGATATTACAAATTATCATTTGAACAATTATTTAAATAAACTATCTTGGTCAGTCCCGCTACTTATTAATTATCTTGCAATCATGCCGTTGAACCAGACTTCGCCCCGTTCCTGGCAGACCATCGTTACCCAACATCATCGCATAATAATGCTGATTACCCATTCACTTCGCTGAAATTTCCAATCAAGAATCTTCCCGATTCAAACCCGATTTGAGTTTTGGCTCCTGACTCCCGACCTCCTGTTGAGTCCCCCTTCTTGACGGGCAACGTAACACTGAATAATGGTATCAAAAAATGCCACCACTGAATTCCCGGCAACGTCAAACCCTGGAAGAAATTTTCGCAAACCCGGTGACCAGTGACATCCGATTCAAGGAAGTCGAGCATCTCTGTTTGGCTCTTGGGGGCAGCATTTCAACGAAAGGAAGGACCAGCGGCTCGCGGATTCGCATCACATAGGCGGGCTCTACCTCAACCTCCACGAGCCGCATCCCGGCCGAACCCTCTCCAAAACGTCTGTAAAGGATCTGAGAAATTTTCTTTCATGTTTAGGGGTTACCCCATGAACACACCAATGACCTACAGGGGATACTGCGCAAAAGTCGAATACGACGACGAATGCGGTGTCCTGCGCGGCGAAGTTCTGGACATCAACGATCTGATTGTCTTCCACGGTGACTGCGTCAGCGACCTCAAGGCCGCTTTCCGCGACGCTGTCGATGATTACCTCGAACACTGCGAGGAAATCGGCAGACCCCCCGAAAAACCCTACTCCGGCAAATTTTCCGTGCGCGTCGCTCCCGACTTGCACAGGAGAGCCGCACGCTTTGCAGCTTTGCACAACATGAGCATCAACCGCCTCATGGCCGAAGCGATCGAAACCATAATCGGTGGAAGCGACGGCAACGGAGCAAAATCGACCAAATTGCTCAGAGACCTTCCTGCCGGTAACATCCCGCGTAGAAAAACCAAGCCCTTCAATTAAAAGGATCTGCCCATAGGCGATCTTCCGAAGCGCAATTTTTTCCTAGACGGCCCGCCCCTCCATGGTCTATTGATCCCGGCCATGGACGCCCCTTCCATCGAATTCATCGCCAGCATGCCCGGCATCGAGATATGTCGGGCTTCGAGCAGCACGCACGTCTTTCCGCGGCATTTCCACGACGACCTCTATTCCGTGGGGCTGATGCACCGCGGGGCGTGCTGCTGCCTGGGTCCGGGCAGGGACGACGCCACCGTGCGGCAGGGCCAGGCCTGCCTGATCAACCCCGGCCAGGTCCATGCCGGCGGTCCGGCCCGTGACGGCGTGTTCTCCTACACCATGTTCTACCTGAGCCTCGATCTGGTCCGGAGTCTGGCCGAGGATGTGAGCCGTAACCCTCAGGCTGCGCCCGAGTTCACGGAACTGGTCAGCGACAGGCCGGAAGTGTGCGAACCCCTGCGCCAGCTCGCCGAGAGTCTCGGCGGCGAGGACGACCTGCGGACCGAGTCGGCCCTGGTGCGGACCATCGGGAACGTGCTTCGGGCCCACGGCGGGGTATCAAAGGACGAAGACGGCCACGACCGGACCTTTGTCCGTCGGGCCAGGGAGATGCTGGCCGCGGATCTGGACCGCAAGGTCACCCTCCGGGACATGGCGTCCACACTGGGGGTCAGCCAGTACCATTTCCTGCGCTCATTCAAGCGCCAGACGGGCGTGCCGCCACACGTCTTCCGCACCCAGCGCCGGGTGGAACTGGCCAGAAACCTGGTCCGGCGCGGCACGCCGCTGTCCGAGGTGGCCCAGCTGGCCGGTTTTGCGGACCAGCCCCACTTCACCAACACCTTCAAGCTCTACACCGGGGTCACGCCCGGCCACTACGCAGCGCGCACCGCTCACGCGCCCACGACTTCACTCTGATCCGGGAGATCTGCCATGAAATCCGAATCCGCCGCCGTACCCGACGTCATCGAAACCCTTTCCATCGGTCTGGCCCCGCGTCTGGCCGTGCTGGGCGCCGTCCTGCTCTGGGGCGCATCCTTCTCGGCCATGCGCGCCGCCCTGGCCGACCTCCACCCCTGGAGCGTCATGTGGCTGCGCATGGTCGTGGCCCTGGCCTGCGTCCTGCCCCTGTACCGCAGCATCGACCTGTCCATGTACCGCCGCGGCGACTGGAAGCTCCTGCTGCCGGCCGTCGTCCTGCAGCCCTGCCTGTACTTCTGGTTCGAATCGGCCGCCCTGGGGCTGACCACCTCGGCCCAGGCCGGCGTCATCTCAGCCTCGGTGCCGCTGCTGGTGGCCGTCGGGGCCTGGGCTGCCCTGCGCGAGGCGCTGACGATGCGCACGGTCTGGGCGCTGCTGCTGTCCCTGGCCGGAGTGGCGGTGCTGAGCTTTTCCGGACAGGCCACGGAGTCGGCCCCCTACCCTCTTCTTGGCAACGCCCTGGAACTCGGGGCCATGGTCTGCGCCGCGGCGAACATGATCCTCATCCGTTTCCTGGGCCGGCGCTACGGGGCCTGGACTCTGACGGTCATGCAGGTGGTCACGGGCTGCCTGTTCTTCTCCCCCGGCGCACTGCGCCTGCTGGACGTCCCGGCCGGGACCTTCGACACGCAGCTCGTCCTCATCCTGCTCTTCCTGGGCGCGGGCGTGACGCTGGGCGCCTTCTCCCTCTACAACTGGGCCATCACCCGTATGCCTGCCGGCACGGCCTCGGCCCACATCAACCTCATCCCCGTGGTGGCCGTGACCTGCGGCTTCCTCTTCCTGGGCGAGACCATGAGCATGGTCCAGCTGGCCGCGGCCGGGGTGGTCCTGATTTCGGTGCTGATGACGCAGAAAAGGTAGAAATGAGAGGCCGATCCCGGGCTGTCCGGCCGGGGTCGGAGCTTCTTGCAGCGGCACGGATCAGCGGGTCGCTCTTTTCGGTGCCGTGTCATCCAAGGCATGACGCCCTCAGTTTCCGAATCGCGTCGCGCACATCCTCGAAATTTGCATTTTCGTCTCATGCAGCGTCCGGTCCTTCACATCGTCGATCTTAAGGCCGTTTGAGAGGCTTCGAGGGAAGCCCGCGCCAATCGCCGTTCGACGCGCATTATCCGTTCGTTTTCCCATCGGCGGAACGCACTGGACGAACCTAGGCATCCCTGTTGCACTTAGGGTTCATTCCGCATGAACCATTTACAAAAAAGGGAAAAACGATGCGCATACACACGATTGAACACGTGCCGTTCGAAGGGCCTGGCGCCATTGTCCGCTACGCCGAGGCGAGGGGACATGCGCTCACCCGGACCCGCCTCTTTCTGCGTGAGCCCCTGCCGGCCATCGAGGAGGTGGATCTCCTGGTGATCATGGGAGGCCCCATGAGCGTGCACGACGAAGAGCGGTTCGATTGGCTGCGTGAAGAGAAACGTTACCTCAGGCAAGCGGTCGACGCCGGAGCGCGTCTGTTCGGCGTCTGCCTTGGAGCCCAACTTCTGGCCGAGGTGCTTGGCGGCAGCGTAACGTCCAACAACGGCCGGGAGATCGGCTGGTTTCCGGTGCGCCTGACCGCCCAGGGCGAGAAATCGCCGCTCTTCTCGGGCTTGGGCCCGGAGTTCCCGGCTTTCCACTGGCACGGAGAGACCTTCTCCATCCCGCCAGGAGCCGCCTGCGTTGCCGGGAGCGACGCATGCCGGCACCAGGCTTTCGAGGCCCGAGGGCGTATTGTCGGGCTGCAGTTCCATCTGGAAACCACGCCCGAGAGCATGGAGCTGCTCATCGCCAACTGTGCCGACGAGCTCGAGCCTCGAACCGATTTCGTACAATCGGCCGGGGAAATGCGGGCCAGGCAGGAACTGGCGGCCTCGACGCAGACGCTGCTTTTTCAACTCCTCGACAACCTGATGTGAGAATAGAACATGAGAAAGGAAAAACGAGCCATCCGGGACAAGGCCGCCATCGAAAGCCTGCTCCGCAGCTGCCGCACCATGCAGCTCGGCCTGTGGGACGGCCGCGAACCGTACGTCGTGACCGTGAATTTCGGCTACGAGGACGGCGCCGTCTATTTTCACAGCGCCCTCGAAGGCCGCAAGATGGACTGCATCCGCGCCAACGGGCTGGTCAGCTTCGTCGCCGTGGCCGAAAGCGAGCTGATCCGCGAGGACCTGCCCTGCGGGTTCACCACGCACTACAAGTCCGTGAGCGGCTTCGGCCATGGCCACGTCCTCGACGACCCGGCGGACAAGGCGGCCGGACTGGCCGTCATCATGCGCCACCATGACGGCCCCGAGACGGGCTTCGACGCGCGGGTGCTCGAACGCACGGCCGTAGTCCGCGTGGTCCTGCGCGACCTGATCGGCAAGGTCAACCCGGCCTTCTCCGGCGACCCGCAGGTCTGAGGCTTTCCGGCGAGAAAACGCCAAGCGAAATCGAGCCCCGCACGTCGCATGGGGGGATTCCATCAAAGGCACGAGAGGAGAAATGCCGGAGAAGACGAGGACGCTTCTGCGCACCGCTTTGTGTTGCGTTCCGGTGCGGTGCAATCCGTGATATTCGCCTGGTACCGGATCAGCCAAACGCTGTCAGTTCCGGAACCCGTGATGACTTTCATGTGGATTCTAAGGCCGTTTACTCCTCACTCCTTGGTCGGAGCGCGGCTTTCTGCTCTCATTACATGATCGGCCGAATTTCATTCGGAGACAAGGGCGTGTGCCGGAGCAAGGCCTCACCGACCTTCTCCGTCAACGCCTTCCGTTCAGAATTGTATGTTGGCAGATGCGCCCCCAAGGGCCTTCCATCCCTCATTTCCATTTGCGAAAGGGGGTCGAGTTCAGGGCCAAGGTGACACGACGCACGGGTCCGGCTTTCCTTTCTTGCCAGGAGATATTCTTGCCGGGCCATGTCGGCGAGCCGTCCCGTGTCGCGGCAGAACCGTTTGACTTCCTCCTCAACCGCCGACCGCGAGACAAGCTCCGAGACATGCCTGTCCAGCAGTTCGGCCATTGAGACGGGCTGCATGTAGGCGAGCAGTTCCTGATCGTAGTCGTCTTCCGGGTCCAAGTGGCGAGGAGCGATGTGCTGCGAGAGCATGGCCCCTCCCCGGCTGGCGTATTCGTAACGCTGCCGCAGTTCATTCTGCAGAAACGTGATGTAATTGCTGGCCATGAAATGAAACATGATCCCGGCCAGATCGACGGCGCTGTTGACGTGTCTGAATCCTCCCCGAAGTTTTCTCTCGAAAAATTCGAAAAATCCCTTTTCCGTCGCCTCGTATCCGGTCATCTCCGCAGGCCCCCAGGGGGCGTTGTCTCCCGTGTAGCGACGCTGCCGAGTGATGGCGCTCTCTATCTGGTGCAGCCCGTAGTCCCCGATCCAGGGCAGAACAGTCCCTTTGGCTTTCACGAGGCTCATTTGCCGCAGGTGCCCGAAGTGTCGGTAACCCAGGAATGCCGGCGGAGCGGCGGGAATGATGTCGTTGCGATAGACATGGCGCATGTGCGGCACCTGAAAATTCCAGTGACGGGCAAACACGGTGTCGCCGATTCGGGGGGCTGCATAGGTGTAGAGGGTGACGGGGTTGGAAAAATCCGAGGAGATCGCGCATGCCAGGAGCGCAGCCACCGCCCCTCCCAGGCTGTGGCCGGTCACAAAGATGCGTTTGAGCGTGCCATCAGGCGCTTTGCTGTGCTTGTTGCAATAATTGCGTATAAGTTCCCATAAATACTCGAAGGCTTGCAAAAAACCCGTATGCGCAGAGCCAATCTGCGCGAGTGGTTCCGGGCAAGATTTCATTGAGATCTTAACATCTTGGACGAGGTCTTGACTGAACGGGCCTTCTGTTCCTCGAACGGAAATGATGATGGTGTTCCTGTTGGTGGCCATGAAGGCCTGGGTGTCCGTGGGATTTTTCGATTTGTTCGCAATGCGAAAAAATCTCATGTCGTGGTAATTCCAGTCATAGGGCATCTCGTGGAGGACCATATCCACCCACTCGCCGCCGACTTGGTATGGCCTGGCACGCTGAGTGCGGAGATTGTCGAGAGTATGGAGGATTGTCTTGTCGTAAGGAGCTTTCGTGTTGTCTTCGGGCCGGGCACCCTTGTTTCTGGTGTCGGGTTCCGCATAGGCCAGGGCAGAAAAGACGCCCAGATTGTTCGCGGTGATGCTGTCCCAGTCGTCCGCGGCGCCGAGTTTGGACGTGACCAGTGCGGGAATCCAACAGAAGAGGGGTGCGAGTTCCAGCAGGTACCCTGTTTGCAGGTTGTGGCATGATGGACAGCGGCGCTCGTTTTCGGTCAGCATGAAGCGCAGGGCGCAACGCTGCTTGGGCCGGGTCTCCTCCAGCCTGTCGTCGATGTACTCAAGTCGTCGCGGCAGGTTCAAGGTTCCGTGAGCCACGCGATGATATGTCCATCCGGCGTGATGTTGTTTGGGCAACGTCTGGCGGTTCGGTCGCACTCCATTACCGGAAGAAGCCTTGAGGGCCTTGTGGGCAATGACGTCCGCCGCCAAGGTCAATTGATCCCAGTCTTCGTCGTCCGGGTAGCCCTTCGGCTTGGTGCGAGGCAGAGGATTGAATTCCAGGTACATCCAGCCGCGGCCCACATGGCACAGGTTGAGTATCGGCTTGCCTTTGGCGTACACGTGCTCGCCCAACAACATGCCTCCAGCGTCGTAAGCCTTGATCAGCAGGTTCCCGACTTCTTCGCCGCTGTCAGGATGAACAAGGTCGGTGATGGGCGTATTTTCAAAATCGACGATCTTGAGGCGCAGACAGCGTTTCTGAAAGCATTGAATGGGGCTCAGCTGCATGATGCGTTCTCCTTCTTCTGTCACTGATGAATGAAATCCGGCAACTCCCACACATCGTCCGATGCCAGGAGCGCAAGATGTTCTTGATTCAGTTGGATTGAAATTTCAAATTCAGGCTTATTCCCTGGAATGCCGACTCGAATTTTGTATTGACCGCTCTCAGGGTATATTGACCAATATTTTTCGAGGCCTAATGTTGTATCAATTTTTTCTATCATTCCATTTAAATAGTTTATTTGCTTGTCATATGAATTTTCTTGATTAATTTTTTTGTCAAAAAAATTTCTTCTCAAGTACAATATTTTTACATTTGAATAATTAATTTTAAGTTTTCCTGATTCCTTATGTATGAATCCAACATATGGTGTGGCTGAAATTCTATTTGTCCCGCGTTTAGTAGGATTTTTGCACTCGTATGAAGAAGATTTTTCAACGTACTGACCACCTTCATATGTTCTTTTAAAATCATTCTCCAATATGTCACAAACAAGATTCGACGTGCTGTTCCTAGTCCGTGGATCTCCTTGCTTGACTTCATCATCCGACTTCAGGTCTTTGGGTTCGTAAAGAAAGGCATATGCCAATTGATGATAACTTGTTTTTTCTGCATTGGCGTGCGCACCTATGGTCATGAGGTCGAGTTCCCACTGGCAGAACGGGTGCCATATCCTGGTGGAAATGTGAGAAACCCATATTCCCGGCTTTTCTTCCACATTACGGGCGGATGCCCCATATCCTTGTGGCTCGAATTTTCCTGACCCGAAACTGAGCTGCCGACACATGAAGGAGTCGCTGGTCCAGTATGCGGACGTGAACATCTTGCCTTCCATTTCCTTGGGCACGTCGTAGTACAGGTTGAACGTCCCCTCGTCGCGCAGGACGATCAGCTGCGTGTCGAACACGAAGGCCAGGAAGACGAGAAACGCCGCCAGCAATACCCATTTGAACGTGGTCATGATGCGCCTCCGTTCGTTCAGACTTGAGATGCAGGAATAGGCGGAATCATAGATTACTCATTCCACGTACGACCAAACGGTCCTTGAGGGCCTTTGGGGGCGATGACGTCCGCCGCCAGGGTCAATTGGTCCCAGTCCTCATCATCCGGGTAGCCCTTCGGTTTGGTGCGAGGCGAGGGATTGAACTCCAGATACATCCAGCCGCGGCCCACATGGCACAGGTCGAGTATCGGCTTGCCTTTGGCGTACACGTGCTCGCCCAACAACATGCCTCCAGCGTCGTAAGCCTTGATCAGCAGGTTCCCGACTTCTTCGCCACTGTCGGGATGAACAAGGTCGGTAATGGGCGTATTTTCAAAATCCACGATCTTGAGACGTAGGCAGCGTTTTTGAAAGCATTGAATGGGACTGACCGGCATGATGCATTCTCCTCCCTTCACTGATGAATGAAATCAGGCAACTCCCACACATCTTCCGATGCCAGGAGCGCAAGCTGTTCTTGAGTCAGTTGGATTGAAATTTCAGATTCAGGCTTATTGCCTGGGATGCCGATTCGGATTTTGTATTGCCCATTGTCAGAGTTTATTGACCAATATTTTTCGACTCCTATTCCCGTATTTATGTATTCAACTATGCCGTTAACATACTTAATATTTTTGTCGTACGACTTCTTTCTCTTCATATTTTTGTCAAAATAATTTTCAGAAAGATATTTCATTTTAACATTTGAATAATTAATTTTAAGTTTTCCTGATTCGTTATGTATAAACCCAACATATGGCGTACCTGAAACTTTATTCGCACCGCGTTCATTTGGATTTTTACACTCGTATGATAAAGATTTGTCAGCATAATGACGGTCTTCGTATATCCTTTTAAAATCATGTTCCGATACATTACAAATCAGAACCGACTCTTTTCGCGTCCGTGGATCTGCTTGCTTGACCTCATCGTCCGGCTTCGGGTCTCTGGGTTCGTAAAGGAAGGCATATGCCAAATCATAAGAACTTGTTTTTTCTGCATTGGTGTCCACGCCTATGCTCAAGAGGTCGAGCTCCCATTGGCAGAACGGATGCCATATCCTGGTGGGAATGTGAGAAACCCATATCCCCGGTTCTTCTTCCACATTATCAAAGGCTGTCCCATATCCTTGTGGCTCGAATTTTCCTGACCCAAAGCTGAGCTGACGGCACATGAAAGAATCGCTGGTCCAGTATGCGGACGTGAACATCTTGCCTTCCATTTCCTTGGGCACGTCGTAGTACAGGTTGAACGTCCCCTCGTCGCGCAGGGCGATCAGCTGCGTGTCGAACACGAAGGCCAGGAAGACGAGAAACGCGGCCAGCAATACCCATTTGAACTTGGTCATGACGACCCTCCCCGATTTATGGTGCCGCATCGGCTGGGATAAGTTTGTACAGGCGGCTGAGCGCGGAGAACGGGTCCTGGTCCGCGCCCTGCATCGCTTTAACGACGTCGGGTTCATTCTGGGAGCCAATGGGCAAGAGCAGGCAAATCTGCATGAAGAGTGAGATGTGTTCCTCCTCGCTCAGGCCGTATTCCATCGCAGCGTCCACATATTCTCCGATTCCTGACTCAACTGAGCCAAAGTGCTGTTCGACCAGCAGCGCAGTGTATGGAGCTTCCCCCATGAGAACATTGGTGAGGTTGTAGATGAGCGCCGCCCGATTTTCCTGCGCCATATCCGCCAGATGCTCCTCTCGCACCTCCCACCAAGGCCACTCCGATGCCGGACGATAGTTTTCGGCCAACTCCTGTTCCGTGCGGCCGGCCAGGGCCGGGTTGGGGACATGCAGCCATACCCGTTCTCCATCCTCGTTGCGGGCGGGTATGAACAACCGCGCTGCTGGCCCCAAGAACCACCCCAACTCCTGTTTGCTGTAGGTGGGGAGCATCCGCCGCAGCGGGGCCGGATCCTGAAATCTGAAGAATGATGTGGCCCCTGAGGGAAGAACGACTTCGCACAGGCTGCGCCAGTGGCTGCAATGCAGTTCCCCGTTTGCCGCCGTGATCGCGAAAAAGCCCCACTCCGAGGGACTGGCCATGAGGTAATCTTCCAGCTCGCAACCCGTTTCTAGGCGGTTCCAGTAGGGCATGGCGCTCAAGAGTGTCGCGTAACGGGTTTCGGCCAGAATGGGGCGGTATCGGCAGGCGAGGTCCAGGGAAAAGTAGTCGTGAAGCATCTCCGGGCTGGCGTCGATGGCGATGACGGCATCGACGTGCAGGCCGGTGCGGCGCGCATCGGCGAACACTTGGCCGAGTTCGGAGGTCGTGAAGGCTTGAAAGACGCGAGGCACTCCTGTTCCGGTGGCAGTCATTGTTCCTCCGGGCATGCCGCGCACGCCGCGCAGAAGGGCAGGCCGGTCTGCCTCGCAGAGGCCGTGGCGTCATGTTGTCGCGAGACATCGCAGTCATCCGGGTTGAACGAATCGATCCCCGGCACCACCGCACTCAAGGGCAAGAGCGGCCTGGCCCCCGTGCCCCGGCCCGGGCTGCCGCCGGCGTTCATCTTCACGGCCGGGCCGCCGATGGTCACGCCCGAGGGGTCCAGCTTGATGAAACTGCCGCCGACCTTGAGGGTCAGTTCGGTGCCGGCTTCGAATACGGTCTTGATGCCTGATTTGACGTGAGCCTCGCCGCCCGAGCGCAACAGCCATTTCTCACCGATGCTGCCGTGGCTGTTGGCCCGAACCGTCAGATGGTCGTCAGCCAGGATCTCGACCTTGCGGTCCTTTTCCACGATCTGCTGGTCCTCGCCCTTCACCAACGAATAGGAGAAATGGTCCACGGTGCGGTGCTGGTCGTGCAGGATGTGCTCCTTCCAGTCGTTCTTGACGTGCACGTTCACGTCCTTCTCGGCATGGACGAAGATTTCCTCCTGGCCTTTCCTGTCCTCCACGCGCAGTTCGTTGAAGCCGCCTCCGCCCGGTGAGGACAGGGATTTGAAGACCGTGCGCGTCTTGTGCTCGGGCAGGAAGTACGGGACCGGGTTGGCGGAGTTGAAGACCCTGCCCGTGACGATGGGCCGGTCCGGGTCGCCCTCCAGGAAGGAGACGACAACCTCGTGGCCTATCCGGGGGATGGCCATGGTCCCGAACTGGCCGCCGGCCCAGCCCTGAGACACGCGGATCCAGCAGGTCGTATTCTCGTCGTACCCGCCCAGCCTGTCCCAGTGGAACTGCACTTTCACCCGGCCGTACCGGTCCGGGAAGATCTCCTCGCCCTCGGGGCCCGTGACGATGGCCGTCTGATCCCCGAGGACGCGGTTCTTAGGGTGTTCCGAGGCGGGCACGAAACGCGTCGTGTTGGGGATCGCCCGGGCACTTGCCGTGTAGGTCATGCCCCGGTCCGGGGCCTCGTGCTCCAGGGCCTGCGGCTGCTCGCCCCGGTGCTCGACCCGCACAACCCACCAGCGGGTGTTGAGCTCTTGACGCCTGTGACCGAAAAGCTCGAAGGCATGGCCGGGGAGCATCCTGGACGCGTCGGTGCGGACATCGATCCAGCGGCTCGGGCTGAAATGGCGCTGCAGCTCCATGTTCGCGTAACGCCTGCCGTCTTTCCGCAACTGATAGAGATGGGGATAGCGGTATCGCTCCAGAGTCATTCTGGCGGGGACAGGTGCCTTGACGGAATCCGTCTCCGCCTGGCCGACTTGAAGGTCCAGGCGGGTCTTCTCGAAGTTCCATTCCCGGAAGGTGAAGGCGTCGCTGCCGATGGCCTGATGCAGCTCGACCTCGCGCACCACGGCCGTGTCCGTCTCGGTCCCGGCGCCGGGGTGGTAGCGCAGCCGGCTCTCGCCGCCGATCGCAGGCCCACCCTCGCGATCCGAGAAACACAGCACGTGCCGGTCGGAAGAGTGCTCGAAATAGAAGTAGATGCCCTCCTCCTCGCACAGGCGGGAGATGAAATGCAGGCTCGTCTCGCCGTACTGCACGCAGTATTCGCGGGGGGCGTAGTCGTAGAAGCACTTGAAGGCGTAGGAATCGCCGGTGAAGTTCTGTTCCTTCAGAATCTGCTCGATGATCCGGAGCACGCTCATGTTCTGGAAAATACGATGGTCCGTGACCAGACCCAGAAACCACAGGCGCGGCACGAGCAGGCACCGGTAATGGGTGCGGAGGTTGGAGGTGTGCAGCTGGGAGAAGTGGCGGATGACGCCGTGAACATGACGGTTCTCGCCGCTCTTGTCGGTCAGGGACAGACAGGCGGGATGGCCGAGTAGCCCGGTGAGATCGACGATCGCGGAATCGAGGACCAGCTCTATGTCGAATTCGTATGGCCGGTGGATTTCTTCTGTCCCGGCGAAGGAGTAGACGCGGAAATCCTGATCGGAGGGAGCGTCAAAGGTGAACCACGATCTGTCTGCTGTCGGATGCGGCATGGATCCTCCCGGTGCTGTGCCACGAAGGTTTTCGGAGCAGTCTGCCAGCATCGGACAGAGAAACCCATGCGAGGGAATAAGGAATTATGCAGGGAGAATTATGGGCAGCGTTCGTTGCGCAAAACGTAAGCTCGATGGGGGGAGAGGCGGTGCCGCATCATGAGCGTGATGAGAATCGAGACGCTTCATTGATGTCATATGCTGGGAATTGCGCTTACATCGGCGTTTCTGGCCTTCACGACGCGAAGATCAGGTATCATGACCGATTTGCAGCTTCAGCGTGCCGCGTTGTGTCGCGGCCCGGGAATGACGGCCGCAACTCCTTCACAGGCCTCGTAAAGGGAAACCCTCACCCCATGGGCAAAATTCCGCGCTGTGCGCTTCGCGACGGTTTTTCCGAACGATGCCTTGATCACTCGGACATTCGCCCACCCTTCCCGGATCTCAAACCTGCTGAACTATCGCAGATTTGAAAACGCCAAAAAGAAAGGGAGCCCTGCAGCTCCCTTCCACTCGATGCATCATCCCCCCTGAACGGGGTGCAGGGGACGAGTCCCCTGCCCGCCGGAGGCATTCTTCCTACCTGTCCTTCATCGGCACATACTCCCGCACATTGGGCCCGACGTAGATCTGGCGGGGCCGGTGGATGCGGGTGTTCTCCTCGACGTGCTGTTCGTGCCAGTGGGCGATCCAGCCCGGCATGCGGCCCATGGCGAACATGACGGGGAACATGTTCACGGGGATGTTCAGGGCGCGCAGGATGAGGCCGGAGTAGAAGTCAACGTTGGGGTAGAGCTTGCGCGAGACGAAGAAGTCGTCGTTCAGGGCGATCTCCTCAAGTTCCTGGGCGATGTCGAGGAGCGGGTCCTTGATGTGCAGGGTGGAGAGCAGGTTTGTGGCGCACTCCTTGAGGACCTTGGCCCGGGGGTCGAAGTTCTTGTAGACGCGGTGCCCGAAGCCCATGAGCCGGAACTCCTTGCGCTTGACCCGCTCGATGCACTCCTTGACGGAGATGTCGCCCTCGCGGATCTGTTCGAGCATGTGGACCACGGCGGAGTTGGCGCCGCCGTGCAGGCGTCCCCACAGGGCGCAGATGCCGGCCGAGACCGAGGCGAAGAGGTTGGCCTCGGAGGACCCGACCATGCGCACGGTGGAGCAGGAGCAGTTCTGCTCGTGGTCGGCGTGGACCAGCAGGAAGACCGAAAGGGCCTTCTGGGCCTCGGGCGTGGGCACGTGCTCCTTGTAGGGCACGGAGAACATCATGTGCAGGAAGTTCTCGCAGTAGGAGCGGCTCGGGTCCGGGTACATGATGGGCAGGCCCACGGACTTGCGGTAGGAGAAGGCGGCGATGGTGCGCACCTTGCTGATGAGCTTGGCCGCGACCTTGCGGAACTCGCGCTCGGTCTGGATGTCGAGCAGGTCCGGGTTGTAGGCCCCCAGGGAGTTGATCACGGCCGAGAGGATGGCCATGGGATGCCCGTTGGGCGGGAAGCCTTCGAAATGGTGCATGAGGTCTTCGTGCAGCAGGGCCTGGTCGCCGAGCATGGTACGGAAGGCGGCGCGCTCCTCGCGGGTGGGCAGTTCGCCGAAGACCAGCAGCATGGCCGTCTCCACGAAGGAACTGTATCGCGCCAGGTCCGCGATGTCGTAGCCGCGATAGCGCAGGATGCCCTTCTCGCCGTCGACGAAGGTGATGGCGCTGAAGCAGGAACCGGTATTGGCGTAGCCCTGGTCCAGGGTGATGACCCCGGACGCGCTGCGCAGAAGGCTCACATCCACCGCGACCTCGCCCTCGGTGCCGCGCACCACGGGCAGCTCGAAGGTCTTGCCGTCGACGGTCAGTGTGGCCGTATCGTTCATCGTCATATATCCTCCTGAAATCTCTCCCCTCGCCAGGAAAAAGACCAGTGTGAGCGCGGCCCGGGCCCGCGCGAAGAGAATCGTTTAACGGAAATCGATTGGATTATCCAGATGTCCGTGGGGGGGGAAATTTTCGGGGGGACGAAGCGCGGGGATTTGTGGACTAAATGGACTGAATGGACTTTGTGGACGGGATGGACGCGCCCGAAGAAAAGGCGGAAAGAGGCAGCTGCGACCGGTGGCAACCCGGCCGTTCAGAAAAAGCGCCACGGCAAGGCACAAGCGTTTTGTAACGCCCCACCGCCCCCTCTCTCCTGGCGGCGTCCATAGAGTCCATTTCGTCCATAAAGTCCACACCGCCACTTACCGACCAGGAACCGGAACGGCCAAAAGAGGCCGCCCAGAATTCATTCTGGCAAGGCGCGAGTCGATTTTCAAGGGTGAGGTGTAGCCGACTACATGAGCCTTTGAAAATCGGGGAGCAACGCAGTCCAGAATGGATTCTGGGCGGCCTCCTAGCGGCCGGGCTCCCATTCCCAGAGGGGCAGGCGCATCTCGACCAGCTCCTCCTCGTAGTTGTGGGTCACGGCCAAGCCGAAGCGTTTGGCCAGGCCGATCATGCCCTTGTTGCGGGGCATGGTCTGGCCTTCTAGGTAGCGGGTGCCGCGGCTCTTGCAGTAGCGGATCATCTTCTCGAAGAGCATCGAGCCCAGGCCCGTGCCCTTCATGTCCGAACGCACGATGATGGCGAACTCGGCCGCGGAGTTGTCGGGCTTGGTGGAGGTGCGGACCACGCCGAGGGTCTCGGGCTTGCCGTCGACGAGATGGGTGGCAATGAAGGCCATCTCGCGGTCGTAGTCGATCTGGGTGAACTTGGGCATGTCGCTCAGCACGAAGTTCTGGACCAGGCCGAAGAAGCGCAGCCGCAGATCCTCCTCGGACAGGCCGTGGATGAAGTCGAGATGGGCCTGGGCGTCCTCGGGACGGATGGGCCGCAGCAGGATCTGCTCGCCGTTCTTGAGGCGCACACACTCCTCGAGATCACGCGGGTAGGGGCGGATGGCCAGGCGTTCGGGGCCCGTGACCGCGGCGGGCTGGATCCAGATGCGCGCGCCCAGGGCCAGGACGCCCTGGTCGTCGGCGAAGATGGGGTTCATCTCCAGGGTGGTGATCTGGGGCAGGTCGATGACCATCTGGCTGATCTGGATCAGGGCCAGGCAGATGTCGTCGATGTCGGCCGCGATCTGGCGGCGGGAGCCCAGCAGCAGCTTGGAGATGCGCGTGCGGTAGATGAGCTCCCGTGCCAGGCCCATGTTCAGGGGCGGCAGGGTCATGGCATGGTCGTTGATGACCGGGGCCGAGACGCCGCCGTGGCCGAAGCGCAGGATGGGCCCGAAGACCTTGTCGGTGAAGACGGAGATGAACAGTTCGTGGGCGCCGGGGCGGCGGCCCATCTTCTGAACCGTGAAGCCCTCGATGTAGGCGTTGGGCACCTGGGAGTGCACGCGGGCGGACATGTTGGCCGCGGCCTCGAAGACGAGGTCCGGGGTGGTCAGGTCCAGGGCGATGCCGCCGATGTCGAAAGGCTGGGCGATCTGCGGAGAGCGGATCTTGAGGGCCACGGGGAAGCCGATCTCGGAGGCGGCGTCCACGGCCTGCATGGCCGATTTGCAGATGCGGGTCTCGACCACGGGCACGCCGTAGGAGGCCAGGACCTGGCGGGCCTCCTCCTCGGAGAGCTGGGCGCGCCCCTCGTTCAGGGCGTTCCTGATGATCTCCAGGGCGTGCTCGGTGTCCGGGAAGAAGTCCGCGGGCAGGGAGTCCGGGGTCTGCATGAGGATCTTCTGGGTGCGCTTGTAGCGCAGCATGTGCAGGTAGGCCATGATGGCCTTGCCCGGCCGGTCGAAGACCGGGATGGCCGCGTCCTCGAAGACGTCCTTGGTGTCGCGCACGGTCTCCTCGCCGAGCCAGTTGGCCAGCACCAGGCAGCGGCTGGTCTTGGCCACCTGGGTCACGGCCTGGGCGATCTCCAGGCTCGACGTACCCTGGAAGGGCACGTGCAGGATGAGCACGCAGCCCACGTCCTTGGCGCGCACCAGGATGCTCAGGACGCGGGCGTAGTCCTCGGGAGAGGCGTTGTACGGCAGGGTGACCGGGTTGTCGGAGCAGCGCTCGGGGCCGAGGATCTCCTCCAGCTTGAGCTGGGTCTCCTCGGTGATGGCGGCCAGCTCCCCTCCCCCCTGGATGAGCGTGTCGGCGGCCAGCAGGCCGATGCTCTGGCCGTTGGTCATGATGGCCAGGCCGTTGCCGCGCAGGGGCTTGTAGTTGGCCAGGGTGCGGGCGCCCTCGAACAGGGAGTCGATGTCGTCCACGCGAACCATGCCGGCGCGGCGGAAGGCGGCGTCGTAGATCTGGTCCTGGTCCATCTCGGTCAGTTCACTCGCGGCGTCGCGCAGCTCGCACGGCAGGCGCCGGGGGCGGATGACGAGGATGGGCTTGTTGCGGGCGCTGGCCCGGGCCGCAGACATGAAGCGCCGGGCGTCCTGGATGTTCTCGATGTAGAGCAGGATGGCCTTGGTGGCCGGATCGGAGCCGAGGTAGTCGAGGACCGAGCTGAAGTCGATGTCCAGCTGGCGGCCCAGGGAGACGCAGTGGGAAAAACCGACGTTGTTGGTCCGAGCCCAGTCGAGAACGGACTCGAAGAGGCTGTCGGACTGGGTGACGAAGGCGATGCGCCCTTCCTTGGCGCCCACGCGCGACAGGCTCGCGTTGACGCCCGAGGCGGGTACGATCATGCCCAGGCTCCCGGGGCCCAGAACGCGGATGTCCTTGTCGCGGGCGACCTGACGGATGCGCTCGTCGATCTGGGTCTTCTGCGGGCCGTCGAGGAGGGCGTAGCCCGGGTCCATGATGACGGCCACGTGGGTGCCGTTGTCGGCCAGTTCGGACAAACGGTCCGGGGCGTCGAAGACCGAGGAGCAGATGATGGCCATGTCCGGGGTCAGGGGCAGGGACGTGACGCTGACGTAGGACAGCACCCCGAAGATGGCCTCCTGGGCTCCGGACACGGGCAGCACGGGACCCAGGAATTTTCCGGACATGAGGTTGCGCATGAGGATGGCGCTGACCGAGTTGGGGTCGCGCGAAGCGCCGACGATGGCCAGGGAATTGGGCTTGAACAACAGATCCAGGTGTTTGACGCTCATCGTCCGAAAAGCTCCGTTTACCGATAGAGGGAAGGCGCGGCTTCCGTTAACCGCCAATATCAGCCATTTACCAGAAAAGGCGGGAAAACAAAATTCATTTCTTCTAGACGTAATTCCTGATAGTATCCGGTCACGAAGAATCACCAGCTTTATCAAGGAGGAAGCACCACATGAGTCCTGAAAATATCCAGAGCCTGCAGCACGAAGAGCGCCTTTTCACCCCGCCCGCGGCACCCCGCGCCCACATCCCGGACATGGCGACCTACGAGGCCCACTACCGCCGCGCCGACCAGGACCCCGAAGGCTACTGGGGCGACCGGGCCCGCGAGCTCGTCAGCTGGTTCAAGCCCTGGGACAAGGTCATGGACTGCGATTTCAAGGAGCCGCGCATCAACTGGTTCGTGAACGGCAAGCTCAACGTCAGCTACAACTGCCTCGACCGGCACGTGGAAAACGGCCTGGGCGACAAGACGGCGATCATCTGGCAGGGCGAGCCCGAGGAGGACGTCCGCCACATCACGTTCCGCGAGCTGCTGGCCGACGTCGTCCGCTTCGCCAACATCCTGAAGAAGCTGGGCGTCTCGCGCGGCGACCGCGTGGCCCTGTACATGCCCATGGTGCCCGAGCTGGCCGTGGCCATGCTGGCCTGCACGCGCATCGGCGCCACCCACTCCATCGTCTTCGCCGGCTTCTCGGCTTCGAGCCTCATGAACCGCATCCAGGACTGCGAAGCCAAGGTCCTGGTCACGGCCGACGCGGTGCTGCGCGCCGGCAAGAAGATCCCCCTCAAGGGCAACGTGGATGAAGCCCTGAACGGCTGCCCGAGCGTGACGAACTGCATCGTGCTGAGGCGCGCCGGCAACGACGTGAACATGGTCGTGGGCCGGGACCTCTGGTGGCACGACGTCATGGCCGACCCGGACCTTCCCGCGACCTGCCCCTGCGAGGAGATGGACGCCGAGGACCTGCTCTTCATCCTCTACACCAGCGGCTCCACGGGCAAGCCCAAAGGCGTGGTGCACACCACCGGCGGCTACCTGACCTACGCGGCCCACACCACCCAGTACGTCTTCAACCTCTTCGAGGACGACATCCACTTCTGCACGGCCGACGTGGGCTGGATCACGGGCCACACCTACATCGTCTACGGTCCTCTGACGCTCGGCGTCACGTCCCTCATGTTCGAGGGCGTGCCCTCCTACCCCGACCCGTCCCGCTTCTGGCACATCGTCGAGAAGTTCAAGGTCACGAGCTTCTACACCGCGCCCACGGTCATCCGGGCGCTGATGCGCGACGGCGTGGAGTGGACCCAGAAGAACGACCTGTCCTCCCTGCGCGTCCTGGGCAGCGTCGGCGAGCCCATCAACCCCGAAGCCTGGATGTGGTACCACGCCAACGTCGGCAAGTCGAAGCTGCCCGTGGTCGACACCTGGTGGCAGACCGAGACGGGCGGCATCCTCATCACGGCCCTGCCCTTCGCCACGCCCCTCAAGCCCGGTTCGGCCGCCCTGCCCATGCCCGGCGTGCACGCCCGCATCGTCGACAACGACGGCAACCCCACGGGCGCAAACGAGGGCGGCAACCTCGTCATCGAACGTCCCTGGCCGGGCATGCTGCGCGGCGTCTTCGGCGACCCGGAGCGCTTCCGCCAGCAGTACTTCGAACGCTTCCCGGGCCGCTACGAGTCCGGCGACGGCGCGCGCCAGGACAGCGACGGCTACTTCTGGATCATGGGCCGCCTGGACGACGTCATCAACGTCTCGGGGCACCGCCTGGGCACGGCCGAAATCGAGTCGGCACTGGTATCCCACCCGGCCGTGGCCGAGGCGGCCGTGGTCGGCATGCCCCACGACATCAAGGGGCAGGCCATCTACGCCTACGTCACCCTGCGCGCCGACGTGGACGAGTCCGACGACCTGATCAAGGCCCTGCGCAACCACGTGCGCAAGGAGATCGGCCCCCTGGCCTCGCCCGAGGTCATCCAGTTCACCCTGGGCCTGCCCAAGACGCGCAGCGGCAAGATCATGCGCCGCGTGCTGCGCAAGATCACGGCCGGTTCCACCGCCATGGAGGACTTCGGCGACACCTCCACCCTCGCCGACCCGACCGTCATTCAGGATCTCATCGCCGGGCGCCACATCTGACCCCACGGATTGCCGGCACATCTCCCTCGGGGCGCGTCCGTACGGGCGCGCCCCTTTTTCTTGACGCGGACGCAAAATGAGTAAATAAATGTTCACCCATACAAGGAGGAAGCACCATGTCACGACCCGTCATGAAACGCGAGATCATAGAGGAATCGGCCATCCGCCTGTTCGCCACCAAGGGGCTGGCGCGCACGACCATCAAGGACATCGCCGCCGCCGCCGGGGTGACGGAAGGCGCTCTGTACCGCTGGTACGACGGCAAGGAGGAGATGGCCTGGAAGCTCTTCAACCGCGAGTTGGACCAGTTCACGCACCTCGTGTCCGAAATGCTCTTCGACGACCGGCTGCCTTTCAGCCTGCGCCTGGCCCAGGCCGTACAGACCATCTACGACTACTACCATTACAACAGCGACCAGTTCGCCTTCATCCTGCTGACCCAGCACGGGTTCCCGGAAGACAAATTGCTGTCCCGCGAGACCGAGCCGCACGGGCTGGCCGAGCGCTTCGTAGGGCAGGCCGTGGGCCTGGGCGAGATTCCGCCCTGCGACGCGGACCTCTTCGCCGGCCTGATCATGGGCGCCATCATGCAGCCGCTGGTCCTGCACCGCTACGGCAAGATCGAGCTCTCGCCCGAAACGCCTGAGCTGGTCACGGCCGCCTGCCTGCGCATGCTGGGTGCGCGGGCATGAGCGCCGGCCGCCGGCTCCTCGGCATCCGCGGGTTCCTGCCCTACCTGACCGTCGTGCTCGTCAACGCCATGATCGACCTGGGGCACAAGATCGTCATCCAGAACACGGTCTTCAAGGTCTACGACGGCTCGACCCAGATCGGACTTACGGCGCTGGTCAACGCCTGCATCCTGCTGCCCTTCATCATGTTCTTCACGCCGGCCGGCTTCCTGGCCGACCGCTTTTCCAAGCACCTGGTCATGCGCTGGACAGCCTTCTTCGCCGTGCCCCTGACGGCCCTCATCTACGGCAGCTACCTTCTCGGATGGTTCGAGGCCGCCTTCGCCCTGACGCTCATCCTGGCGGCCCAGTCGGCCTTCTACTCGCCGGCCAAGTACGGCTACATCAAGGAGATGGCCGGCAAGGACAACCTCGGCATGGCCAACGGCGTGGTCCAGGCCGTGACCATCGTCGCCATCCTCCTGGGCGGCGTGCTCTTTTCCGTGGTCTTCGAGGCCCTCATCGGCGAGGCAACCACCAAGACGGACATCCTGCAGGCCATCGCGCCCAGCGGCCTGCTCCTCTTCGCCGGCGCCGTGGCCCAGACCCTCGTGGCCCTGCGCATCCCGCAGTATAAGGCCGGCGACGCCACCCTGCGCCTGGACCGCACGGCCTATGTCCGCGGCGAATACTTAAAGAAAAACCTGAAGAACATCTGGAACAACCAGACCATCCGCCTCTCGGTCCTGGGCCTGTCGCTCTTCTGGGCCGTCAACCAGGTGCTCTTCGCGGCCTTCGGCGCCCACCTCAAGGAATCGGCCGGCGTAACCTCCACCGTCATCGCCCAGGGGCTGCTGGCCATCGGCGGCGTGGGCATCATCATCGGCTCCGTCACGGCCGGGCGACTGTCGCGGACCTACATCGAGACGGGCGTCATCCCCCTGGCGGCCGTGGGCATGACGGCCTGCCTGGCCCTCATCCCGGCCATGCACGACACCGTGGCCCTGGGGCTCCTGCTGACCGTCTACGGCTTCTTCGGCGGCCTGTTCGTCGTGCCGCTGAACGCGCTCATCCAGTTCAACGCCGAGGACTCGGACCTGGGCACCATCCTGGCCGGCAACAATTTCATGCAGAACGTGGCCATGCTGGCCTTCCTGTGCGGGACGGTACTCGCCTCCCTGACGGGCCTGGCCAGCGTGCCCATCATTCTGACCCTGGCCTGCATCATGGGTGTCGGGACCTTCCACACCCTGCGCCACCTGCCCCAGTCCCTGATGCGCTTCCTGCTGCGCGTGGTCTTCGCCCAGCATTACCGGCTGACGGTCAGCGGCCTGCAGAACATCCCCTCCAAAGGCGGCGTGCTGCTCCTGGGCAACCACACGAGCTGGATAGACTGGGCCGTGCTGCACCTTGCCGTGCCCCGGCCGGTACGCTTCGTCATGACGCGGCGCTACTACGACCGCTGGTACCTGCGCTGGTTCCTGGACCTCTACAGGGTCATCCCCATCACGTCCTCGGCCGCCAGCAAGTCGGCCCTGCGGACCATTACCGAGACCCTCAAGGCCGGCGAGTGCGTGGTCCTCTTCCCCGAAGGCGCCATCAGCCGCAACGGGCAGCTCGGCCCCTTCCGCCGAGGATACGCCATCCCGGCCACCCAGGCCGACTGCCCCATCGTGCCCTTCTACCTGCGCGGCCTGTGGGGCAGCCGCTGGTCCGCCGTGAGCCGCCATTTCCGGCGCAACACCGACGGCGCCCTGACCCGCGACGTGAA
>DPKT01000031.1:328-2559 GCA_003542385.1 Desulfomicrobium sp. | reverse complement strand
GGGGCGGCCTTCGGGGCCGGCGGCGCTGCGGCGACCTCGGTTCCGCCCAGGGCTTCGGCCAGGTTCGCACCGTTGAAGATTTCCGAAACCAGGGAGTCGGTCCTGTCCTCTTCAGGCGCCGCCGGGGTCGATTCCAGCAGTTCCCGGGCAAAATCGGCCTCGGGCGCCGGGGCAGTGGCCGGCTCGAACTTCAGGGGCAGGATGAACTCGCTTGCCAGGTCCAGCAGGGCCGGCATGATGTCGTCCTCGATGATGGAGCCGAAGAGGACGAAAAGCGGGATGCGGTTGGAGAAGCCGTCGTCCTCAAGGGTCCCGACGGCCTCGAAGTCGACCTTCAGGTCCAGCACGACGCCGGTGGAGTCCATGCATTTGAGGATGTCGAAAATGGTCTTTTCCTTGCGCTGCACGTCATGGATGAGGTCGAACTCCAGCAGGTAGAGATTCTTCCCGCCCTTGCGGTTCTGCAGCAGGTCGAACTCCGGAACCTCGAAGACGACCCTGCCGCGGCCGTCCTTGATCTCCACCCGGCGGTCGACGGAGGCCTTCTCCTCGCCCTTGAGGTTGGCCGAGGTGGCCGCCGTGAGGGCCGCGATGTGGTCGTCGATGTATGCGTCCTCGCTCTCGGCCACGTTGACGATCATGTCCCGGAGCTTGTCGAAGGCCAGCAGGACGATGTTGACCACTTCCGGGTCGGGCACGAGCTCGCGGTTGCGCACCATGTCCAGCACGTTCTCGATCTTGTGACCCAGGTCCTTGATCTTGATCAGCCCCAGAAATCCGGCCCCACCCTTGATGGAATGCGCCGCGCGAAAGACCTTGTTGACCAGCTCGACATCGATGTCCGCCCCGGACTGCTCGATGGCCAGGAGATCGTTCTCGATGTCCCCGAGATGTTCGGTGGCTTCTTCCACGTACATTTGTAGAGTTTCGTCATCCATCATCATCGTGCGAACTCCGTGTAGATTTCATGTTGGGGCTTCCGCCGCGGCAACCTTCAGTACCCATGCAGACGCCCCGGGCGCCGTCCTCCCGGGGAACCCATCCGAAAAAAACCGCAGATCCGCCCCCGTCCCCGGCGTGGAAGCCTGGGGAGGATGCCCGGATCACGGCTACGAGCCGAGATTGAGATGCTGGTCGAGGCGCATGGACTTGAACAGCTTCACGATGTTTTCCGAGGCCCCGCATATGACGAGCCGGCCGCCCTTCTTCTTCATGGAATTGTGGGTGGCGATGACCACGCCGATGCCGATGGAGTCCATCATGGCCGTCCCGGACAGGTCCAGGCGCAGAACCTGGGGGGACTCGTCGAGCACGGTGCTCAGTTCGTGCTTGAAATCCGGCACCATCGTGGACACGAGGTCCCGGTCCGGGATGATTGTCACGGTGCTTCCTTCACGGGTAATTGCGGACATGATCTCTCCTGATGAAAAAATCCGGGTTTTCTGTGTCCTACACGCTGCCGCCGAGGATATCAATTTACACGAGCGGCAGATTTTTGCAACAAAATGCGCGTGTTGCGCCAAAATTGCCGCACACGGCGGGCACCGCGGCGACGCAAAATCCGTACGGGGCTGTCAGACAATATTACCGTACACTCTTTATTGCCCGGAAATAAAGCAAAACTTTGCTTGTCGCCTCCACGGAAGCCGATGCAGGCGTCCTGCCCCGCCAAGAAAAAACGGGCGGTTCCGCCATGCCGTCGGAAACGCCCGTCGCAGTCCCATGCGTGCCGCATTCCCGGTGCGCTATTTTCCGGCCAGGATGCTCTTGGCCGGGATGAGCCCCGTGGCCGCCGCCGAAACGATGTTTCCGGCCACGCCGGGTCCGTCGCCCGCAACGTAGAGCCCGGGAATGGCCGTCTCCAGGTTCTCGCCGCAGTCCACCTGGGTGGCGAAGAACTTGATCTCCGGCGCGTAGAGCAGCGTCTCGTCGTTGGCCACGCCGGGCACCACGAGATTGAGCTTCTCCAGCCCCTCCACCAGGTTGGTCAGGATGCGCTCGGGCAGGGCCATGGCGATGTCGCCGCAGACCACCTTTTTGAGCGTCGGCTCGATGTAGCTGTTGCGGATGCGGTTCCAGGTGGAACGCCGGCCGCGCTTCAGGTCGCCGAAACGCTGCAGGATGGGCTTGCCGCCGCCGATGAGGGTCGCCAGGCGGCCGATGGACTCGCCGTAGGCCTGGTTGTCCGTGACCGGCTCGTTCAGGACCACCTTGGACAGGAAGGCGAAGTT
>DPKT01000031.1:0-260 GCA_003542385.1 Desulfomicrobium sp. | reverse complement strand
GTTGGTGCAGAAGGTGCGGGTCAGGTCGTCGTACTTGGAGGTGCGGATGAAGAAGGTCGGGTCGTAGATGATGGAGCAGAGGTCCTGCATGATCTCGTTGTGGACCTCCACGCGCACGCCGACCTCGATGCCGCGCTGGGTCACGGCCAGGCCGTGGCGCTGCACGAGCTGCCCTACCCATTCGGCGCCAACCCGGCCCGGGGCCAGGATGACGTTCTTGGCGAAATGCTCGCCCTTGTTCGTGACCACGCCGCGGACCC
>DPKT01000279.1 GCA_003542385.1 Desulfomicrobium sp. | reverse complement strand
CTCGACGGCCGCGGTGTCCTGACCATCGGAACCGTGGCAGGAGTTCTTCTCGATGTCCAGAGCGTATTTCCTGCGGATGGTGCCCTCGGCGGCGTTGTCCTTGTTGGTGGCGCCCATCAGGTCGCGGTACTTCTGCACGGCGTTCTCGCCTTCGAGGCACATGACCACGCAGGGGCCCGAGCACATGTAGTCGACCAGGCTGCCGAAAAAGGGGCGCTCCCTGTGCACGGCATAGAACCCCTCGGCCTGGGCCTTGGTCAGTTGGATCATTTTCATGCCGATGATGCGCAGGCCGGCGCCCTGGATCATGGCCATGATTTCGCCCTGCAGGTTGCGGGCGACGGCGTCGGGTTTGATGATGGAAAAAGTGCGTTCCATAAATGCTCCTCAAGATGATTTTTGGGGCCTCCTATCCTTTGAACATGGAAAATTCAAGGAAAGGATGCATGATCTCTGCTGGTTGGTCATTCAAATTGCCAAATCGCCGTAAAACGAAAAGTCCTTGGCCCCCCGTGCCGTTGTCGTGTATCGTTCCCTGGAAGATTCGGACACGAATGGAGGAAATCATGAGCAAGAAACGTCTCTACGAGATCATTTATGAAGTCAGCCGCACGGTCAATTCGAGCCTCGACCCGACCGAGGTCCTGAACCGCATCGCGGAGCAGGTCACGCGGGCCATGGACGTCAAGGGGTGCTTCATCCGCCTCCTGGACCGCACCGGCAAGGTTCTGAAACCGGCGGCATCCTTCGGCCTGAGCGAACGCTACGCCAGGAAGGGCACGGTCGAGGTGGCCAAGAGCGGCCTGGACCGCGAGGCCTTCACCGGCAAGGTGGTCCAGATCGCCGACGCCGCCTCGGACCCGCGCTTCCAATACGGCAAGGAGGCCGCGGAGGAAGGGCTGGTCTCGGTCCTGGTCGCGCCCCTGTTCGTCGAGGGCAGCCGGCCCATCGGGGTCATGCGGGTCTACGCCGGGGAACGGCGGGAATTCGAGGCAGAGGACATCGGCTTCCTGCAGGCCATCGCCAACATTTCGGCCATCGCCATCGAGAACGCGCGCATGCACCAGACCCTGAAGCGCCAGATGGAACTGATCAACGCCTACGACTACCAGGTCTTCGAGGACTAGGGGGAAATATGGGAAAGACACGCATCGGCATCAACGGCTTCGGCCGCATCGGCCGCCAGGTCCTGAAGACCATCTGGCAGCGCCACCGCGACACACTGGAGGTCGTGGCCATCAACGACCTCTTCGACACCGGGACCAACGCCCATCTGCTGCGGCACGACACGTCCTACGGCCGCTTCGCCCCCGAGGTCGAGGCCGACGACGCGACCATCCGGATCGGCGGGGAATGGGATATCGCGAGCTTCGCCCAGCGCGACCCGAAGCTCATCCCCTGGCGCTCCCGCGAGGTCGACATCGTCGTCGAGTCGACGGGCATCTTCCGCACCGGCCCCACGGCGGCCCTGCACCTGGAGGCCGGGGCCAAAAAGGTCATCATCACCGCACCGTCCAAGGACGAGGACCTGACCGTGGTCATCGGCGTCAACGAGGGGCAATACGACCCCGCGAAGCACCACATCGTGTCCAACGCATCCTGCACCACCAACTGCCTCGCCCCGGCGGTCAAGGTCATGCACGAGAAGTTCGGCGTGGCCAAGGGCGTGCTGACGACGGTCCACGCCTACACCAACGACCAGCGCATCCTCGACCTCCCGCACAAGGACCTGCGCCGGGCCAGGGCAGCGGCCTGCAACATGATCCCGACTTCCACCGGCGCAGCCAAGGCCGTGGCCAAGGTCCTGCCGGAGATGGCCGGCCGCTTCGACGGCTATTCCGTGCGCGTGCCCGTGCCGGCCGTGTCCCTGGTGGACTTCGTGGCCGTGCTGGAACGCGACACCACGGCCGAGGAGCTCAAGGCGGCCTTCAAGGCGGCGTCCGAAAACGAATTGAGAGGCATCCTCGGCTACAGCGAGGAGGCGCTGGTGTCCTCGGACTTCATCGCCGACCCGCATTCGGGGGTTGTCGAGGCGGACTTCACCACGGTCCAATGTGGCAATCTGGCCAAGGTCCTCATCTGGTACGACAACGAATGGGGCTATTCCTGCCGCGTGGCGGACCTGGCCCATCTCATGGGCCAGAAGGGCTTCTAGCGGCAGACTCCGGAAAAGGAGCGAAACCCTTGAGCGACCCTCGCCGGACCTCCGGCGGGGGTCGTTTCGTTCATGACCCGGATCACGGCTTTCACGGATTTCTCCCGGTCCGTTCCCGGCCCGCCCCGCGCGGCCTCCGGTCCGGCGCCTTCTTTGTGCAAAAAAATGCCGCCCCCGCCCTTTACAAGCATTTTTTAGGCGTTAATTTGTGCCCGATTTTTACACGAATTTTCGTATTTACAGAGAGGAGACCGCAATGGGCAAGATTATCGGAATAGATCTGGGTACCACCAACAGCTGCGTCTACGTCATGGAAGGCAAGGACGCCAAGTGCATCACCAATCCCGAGGGCGGCCGGACAACGCCGTCCATCGTCGCGTTCACCGACCAGGACCGCCTCGTGGGCGAGATCGCCAAGCGTCAGGCCGTGACCAACTCCGACAAGACCGTTTTCGCCGTCAAGCGCCTCATGGGCCGCCAGTTCGACGACCCCAAGCTCAAGGACTGGATCGCCAAGAGCCCCTACAAGATCGTGTCCGGGGCCAACAATGACGCCTACGTGCAGATCGGCGACAAGAAGTACAGCCCGGCCGAGATTTCCGCCCTCATCCTGCAGCGCCTGAAGAAGGACGCCGAGACCTACCTGGGCGAGACCGTGACCGAGGCCGTCATCACCGTGCCGGCCTACTTCAACGACTCCCAGCGCCAGGCCACCAAGGACGCCGGACGCATCGCGGGCCTCGAAGTCAAGCGCATCATCAACGAGCCCACGGCCGCATCCCTGGCCTACGGCTCGGACAAGAAGGCCAACGAGAAGATCGCCGTGTTCGACCTCGGCGGCGGCACCTTCGACATCTCCATCCTCGAAGTCGGCGACAACGTCGTCGAGGTGCGCGCCACCAACGGCGACACGTTCCTGGGCGGCGAGGACTTCGACCACGAGATCATCAATTACCTGGTGAACGAGTTCAAGCGCGAGAACGGCATCGACCTGTCCAAGGACAAGATGGCCCTGCAGCGCCTGAAGGAGGCCGCCGAGAAGGCCAAGAAGGACCTGTCCACCTCCATGGAGACGGACATCAACCTGCCCTTCATCACGGCCGACCAGAACGGGCCCAAGCACATGACCATGAAGCTGTCGCGCGCCAAGCTGGAATCCCTGTGCGAAGCGCTGGTGAACCGCACCATCGAGCCCTGCCGCAAGGCCCTGGCCGACGCGGGCCTCAAGACCGGCGACATCAACGAGGTCATCCTCGTCGGCGGCATGACCCGCATGCCGCTGGTGCAGAAGAAGGTCGGCGAGTTCTTCGGCAAGGAGCCCAACCGCAGCGTGAACCCCGACGAAGTCGTGGCCATGGGTGCGGCCATCCAGGGCGGCATCCTGGCGGGCGACGTGAAGGACGTGCTGCTCCTCGACGTGACCCCCCTGTCCCTGGGCATCGAGACCCTGGGCGGCGTGTTCACCAAGCTCATCGACCGCAACACGACCATCCCGACGCGCAAGAGCAACACCTTCACCACGGCCGCCGACAACCAGCCGTCCGTGTCCATCCACGTGCTGCAGGGCGAGCGTCCCATGTGCTCGGACAACATGACCCTGGGCCGCTTCGAGCTGACGGGCCTGCCGGCCGCACCCCGCGGCGTGCCGCAGATCGAGGTCACCTTCGACATCGACGCCAACGGCATCGTCAACGTCTCGGCCAAGGACCTGGGCA
>DPKT01000089.1 GCA_003542385.1 Desulfomicrobium sp. | reverse complement strand
GGCCGCCGCCCCGATGAGCGTGCCCTGAGTGTTCTTGCCGATGATCTGTCCCAGGATCGCTCCGGCCGCGGCGCCCCCGGCCGCCCCGTAGGTGGCGCCCTTGGTGGTCTTGGACTGCTGGTCCATGGTGGCGCAGCCGCTCACTGCGAACACGGCGATGAGAACGGTCAGAAGTATTTTTTTCATGGTTACGCCTTCCTTGTGGCTGATGTTTATAATTTTGGGATGTTTCATAAAATCGCCCTTCAGGTCAGTCAATGGCCTGTCGAGGAGTCCGGGCCTGGCCTGATCGTGTACGTCATCAATAAAACATATGCACGATTCTTACCATCAGGAAGGCTCAATGTCGAACTTCGCATTGAGACTGTAGAGTAGAATGTCGTGCCCCATGGAGTGCGCGCTGTGGTAGAAGGCGAAAAACTGGACGAGCTTCTGCAGGTGGAAGCGTTTTGTGGCCCCCTCGCTCCGAAGCTCCCGCAGGCGCGTTTCCGCATTTTCCAGGGCTTGGGAGAGCGCCGCCTGGTCCGGGAGGCATCCGGAGGCGATGGCGCGCATCCCGTTCACGGTAACGGCGGAGAGCTGCCGCAACTCTGGCGCCATGAGAATCTCGTATCCCCGTTCCTGTTCGCTGTTGAGCGCGCGGAGCATCGTCTCCAGGTGGGCGCAGCACGTTTCGAGGGTGCGGATTCTGAGGTCCAGCAGGTCGGTGTCTTCGCGGTACATCCTCCGCTCATGATGCAGGACTTTCCGGAACAGGTCGCGATCCTTCAGGATGTCGGCGTTCAGGCCGGCGAGCAGACGCGGGTCGAGGCCGGTCTGCAGGGCCAGGAACGACTCCATGATGGTTTCGTAGCTGCGGGCGCATTCGGTGAAGCGCTCCATGAGCCGGGCTTTGAGGGCGCTGCCGGCCCGCACTGGCCACAGGGCGATGCTGACCGCGAAGGCTGCCGCCACGCCGATGCCGATCTCCGCAACCCGCAGCAGCCCGAAGACGAGCCTGTCCTCCTGGTCCAGGCTGGCCAGAATGACGATGCACACGGTGATGGCCGCCATGCGGTACCGGGCGTTGTAGCGGGTCATGTAGGCGCAGACGGCCACCGACAGAAAGAGGGCCAGCACGGTCATGGTCTGCGTCGCCGGGAAGACCGATATGGCGGCCATGCCGATGAGCGCGCCGACGGCGGTGCCGGAGAAGCGGTAGAGGCACATCTGGACGGAATCCGCGACGTAGACCTGCATGACGATGACGGCGGACAGCGTCGCCCAGTAGCCGTACTGCAGGTCGGCCAGTTGGGCCAAACCGTAGGCCAGCACCGCGGCGATGCCGGTTTTCAGGCCGTGACGGACCATGGCCTGGTGTGAGTCGGGGTCGATAAATGCCATGATGTTCCTTGGTGCAGTTACGTGAAGGCGTGCGGCCGGTCATTGCCCCGGAAGGTCCGGGTTACGGGATTTCGTAGATGGCCAGGATGTTGGGTTCCCCCGCCAGGATGATGCTGCCTGACGGCCCCAGGGTGATGCCCTCGGGTTGAAACGCCTTCGTGTCGATGGGCAGCCTGAACGAGCGAAGTTCGCGGCCGTCCCGGTCCAGATGGACGATGCGCGAGGACGCTTCGCTCAGCACCCAGAGGGTGCCGTCGGTGTCCGAGACGATGGACGCCACGTCCTTGACGCGCAGGCCCGGCAGGGGACTGGTCCGGATTTCGCCGGGCCTGAACTGGTCGTCCAGGGGAATGGCGAGGCGGACGAAAGGTTTGCCTTCCCGCATGGTGTAAAGCGTCCTGGTCACGGGATCATAGCTGACTGTTTCGAACCCCCTGTTTTTCTTGCGCGTCTTGCCAAGTTCCAGGCGTGAGACGCCGTCGTGATCGATTTCCGTGGCGTCGGCGGGGATGTGGAACAGACTCAGAATCCCTTTGCGCTCCTCGACGACGGCGAACAGCGTCCCTTCGATATGCGTGATGCCTTCGGTGTCCTTGAACCCCCGGAGCTTGATGCTGCGCAGGACGTCCCCTTCGAGGCTCAGTTCATAGGCGTATTCCGGGCCGTTGGTGACGGCGAAGAGCGTTCCCGTCTCGGCGTTCCAGGTCAGGCCGGAGAGATTTTTCGGGATTTCCTGCAGGGTCTTGGGCGGGAGAACCTCCCGGAGCGGGTCTTTTTCGCCCATGAGCAGGACGAGGGACAGCGTCAGCAGCAGGAGGGCGAGACAGGCCAGGGCGGTACGGCGTCCGAAAAAAGTCTTTGATCGTATATGGGTGGGTGTCATGTGCGGGCGATGGGCGGTTTTCAGGGCGCGGCGGGGTGTCACGTCTGTCCCGGGAATTACCGGGTTCCGGGATGTGCTGAACGCTTCCCTATGCAAACTTCCCTCCCACGGCAATGACGTTTCGGGGGCGCGCCCGCAAGACGGGGCCGGCGCTCAGGAACTGCCGTCTGCCAGCAGTTCCAGCGTCAGCCGGTCGCGCCTGCCTTCGAAAAACCTGTCCAGGGCGTCGGAAAAGAGGTCGCAGTCCGGCTCTGCCCGTTCGAACAGGGTCATGGAGGAACAGAACTTGATGTCGTCCGGGTAGCCGAAGATCTCGGATGCCGTTCGACCCGAAACGCCCAGCACGGCGGCGGCGCATTCGCGCAGACGTGTGCCCAGGACCGGGTGCGCCAGGTACGCACGGGCCTCGGCCAGGCTCTTCACGGCGAAGAACCGGGCCGTCTGGCTGCGTCCAAGACCGTCGATCTGCGGAAAGACGAACCACATCCAGTGGGACGTCTTGCGCCCGGCGCGCAGTTCGGCCAGGGCGGCGGCGTAGACGACTTCCTGGGCCTGCAGGAAGCGGTTCAGGTCAAAGGGATCGTCGGCCTTCATGCTTTCCTCCCGTCCAAGGCTTGTCCCGTGGCCCGCATTCGTCACGGTCCATACCGTCCATTACGTCCATCCGGTCCATACCGTCCACCCCGCCGTCCTCGCCCCCCAAAACCGATTTGCGCATCATCGCCCCCTGCACTATGACCTTCCCAAGCCCGGCATCCAAGAAACCTCCAACCAGCGTGGCCCCATTGAACGCACTCACCCCCGAACAGCTCGCCCAGGCCGACGCCGTCGTGGCCGAACACCGCCGCACGCCCGGTTCCCTCATCACGGTCCTGCGGCTGTGCCAGGACATCGCGGGGTACTTCCCGCCGGAACTCGTCGAGCGCATCGCGCGTGGCATGAACCTTCCCGTCGCCAAGGTGTACGGCGTCGTGTCGTTCTATTCGCTTTTCTCTCTTGAACCCAAGGGGCGGCACCAGATCCGCGTCTGCACGGGCACGGCCTGCTACGTGCGCGGGGTGCGCGAGGTCCTGGACCGGGTGGAGCGCCGCTTCGGGGTGAAGGCCGGCGGAACCTGCGAGAGCGGCCGCTTCAGCCTTGAGCCCGTGCGCTGCCTGGGCGCCTGCGGCCTGGC
>DPKT01000029.1:477-2967 GCA_003542385.1 Desulfomicrobium sp. | reverse complement strand
GGGCGCCGGGTGCAGACCGCCGCCGACCACGATGCGCACGCTGGCCGGGTCCAGGTCCGGCCAGATGCGGAAAATCCGGTCCAGCAGGACGGGCAGGAGGGTCTTCAGGGGGGCCGGACGGGTCTCATCGGGCACGGCGATGGCAACACTGGCCGGCCTGGGCCGGCCTTCCAGGGTCGGCGTGCCGATGGGATGGTCCAGGGCATAATCGAGGGCGCGCCCCAAGTCCTCGAGGACCGGCAAATCCCTCGGCTTCATGATGGTGACATCTGCGCCGTCGGGTAGTTCGAGCGTCTTGCTGCCGGATCCGTATTTGAGCGAGATGTCCATGGCTTTGGCCTCTCCTGTCTTATTGTCCTTAAATTGTAAGGAATTATTATGGTGGTGCGGCGATTAAAAAATCAGGTTGTCCCGTCGTTACAGTTCGAAAAGCAAGGAGTGTTCCAAAATTCATTCGGCCATATGGAATTGGTTATGTGGCTAAACTTCAAGATAATTTTGAAGCCGCATACGTGCGGCCAGTTTGTTTTTTGCTCGAAAATGATCAGCGTGTAATGTTTTGGGCAGCGATGGGTAATGAGCGGACACTTTCGACGGCGTTTCATTGTCCTCTATGGGATAAAGGGTGGGGGACTTGTGTGGCGATCGAAGGTCTGAGAACTATTCGAAAATTGGGAGTCTGTGATGTGCTGGACAGGTTCACGCATATGAGATCGCGTGGACCTGTCGTATAGTGGTCGCAAAATTTTGTTTAATCCTCCCACCCAGCAGGATTAAATACCTTAAGCTCTTGAGTGGGGATCGGAATGCATCCAGTCTGCGAGATTAGGGCCCAAAACAACAAAGGAACAATTATCCTTATGCTCATTGGCTGACCTTCACGGGTGTATTGGTCAACATTTTTTTGGCCATGTTTTGTCGCTAATCACGCCGCTTCGATCATGGTTCCTTTTTTGATGGCCCGGACGGCTACCGAAGTTTTGTAGCCATGGCGTACAGTGATCCATTCCGTGACAGGATAGTTGATATACAAGCCAAAGTGGACAGATAGCACGAACAGTCCGGTCTGTAAGTACGAAATTATTACCAACGACCACGAGCATGGGTTTTATCTGTTGCGACGTCGAGTTAGATGAGAGACGTGGGCAGCGCTGGGGTGGTCAGGCGTGGCGAAGAATGGCGGGGCTGGACCCGGTGCCCCACACGGGGAAAAGGGGGTCGTGTCCTGTTGCGCCGTAGGGGAAGGGGTAGGAATTGAATCTCGTGCGGGGCTTGGTGCTGGGAAGTGATTCTTTGGAAAAGAAAGAGGGGCCAGATTGTGCATCTAGCCCCTTAATTTCTTATGGTCGGGATGAGAGGATTTGAACCTCCGGTCTCTGCGTCCCGAACGCAGCGCTCTACCAGACTGAGCCACATCCCGAATGAGGAAATGGCATCTACCCAAGATGGTTTTCCTTGGCAAGGATTATTTTCGATCTTCCATCGTGTTGTCAGCTAGTTGATTTTCAAATACGAAAACGGCGTAATCCAACGTCAAAGGCTTTGGTGCGGTCGTTTCCCGGAGCGGTCGTGTCGAAGAGGTGGGAAGATGACTTCTTCGTTTCATGTGCTGGTGGTGGACGACGAGCCCGCCCTGAGGGAGATCTGCGAAGAGGCCCTCGGAGGGGCGGGTTATCGCGTCACTCTGGCCTCCAACGGGCAGGAAGCCCTGGCCAAGGCCTGCGAGCGCTGTTTCGATCTGGTCATCAGCGATCTGCGCATGCCCGCCATGAACGGCCAGGATCTCCTCACCCAGATCCGGCAGCGCAACATCGACTCGGACTTCCTGGTCATCACCGGCTACGGCACCACCGAGACGGCCGTTGACCTCATGAAGAACGGCGCGGCCGACTACATCGCCAAGCCCTTCGACATCAAGCACCTGCTGCTGCGCGTGCGCTCGGTCATGGAGCAGCGCCGGCTGCGCAAGGAGCAGGAGAAGCTTTCGGCCGTGGTGCGCATGCTGGGTCTGAGCAAGCGCCTGGGCAGCCAGCTCAACCATCTGGCCGTGGTCGAGGAGTTCCTGAGCCACCTGCGCGAGAATTTCTCGCCCGACGCCATCTGCCTGCTCATGCCGGAGATGATGGAGCAGAAGCCCTGCCGCATCCAGGGGCGGCTCCTGGAGTCGAGCGAGCTGCTGCGCGTCTTCGTGACGAAGCTGTGCGACAAGATCATGCGCCACGGCCGCTCCTACCTGCTGGACCAGTTCACCCTGCGGCAATCCTCCTTCAATACCGCATTTTTCCCGCAGGGCTTCCCGTATTCCGTCATGGCCGTGCCCCTGGACCTGCCGCACAAGCGGGTCGGCGTCATCGCGCTGGTGCGCGACGAGAAAAACGCCCTGTACCGCGAGCAGGACCTGCAGCTTCTGGGCGTCTTCGCCTCGCACACGGCCTCGGCGCTGCAGAACTCGCATCTCTACTCGCGCCTGCGGACCATGAACCAGGACGT
>DPKT01000029.1:320-465 GCA_003542385.1 Desulfomicrobium sp. | reverse complement strand
ACTACTACACCCGCGGGCACTCCGAACGCGTGGCCGAATACGCCTGCCGGCTGGCGCGGGCGCTGGGCCTCGGGACCAACGAGATCGATCTCCTTAACATGGCCGGCATGCTCCATGACGTCGGCAAGATCGGCATCCCCGACCA
>DPKT01000029.1:0-277 GCA_003542385.1 Desulfomicrobium sp. | reverse complement strand
CGCGAAATCCTCGGGCAGGTGGAGGCCATGAAGGATATCATGAACCTCATCTACCACCACCACGAGCGTTTGGACGGCCAGGGTTACCCCGACGGCCTGTCCGGCGACGAGATCCCTTTCCTGGCCCGCATCATCTGCCTGGCCGACAGCTACGAGGCCATGACCTCCAATCGCGCCTACCGGCAGGCCCTGCCCATGGACAAGGTCATGTACGCCCTGGAACGCGGGGCCGGCACGCAGTGGGACCGGGAACTGACCGTGGCCTGGATGTCCATCG
>DPKT01000073.1:15244-15376 GCA_003542385.1 Desulfomicrobium sp. | reverse complement strand
GTCGTCCTTGAGAAAGTCGCGCATGTCGCTCATGCCCGGGATGCGTCCGCTCATGGCCCCGCCTCCCCTTCCGGCAGGAGCGCCGTCTGTTCCTGGGCCAGCACCAACCGCCGGTAGTAGGCCAGGACCAGG